>JAUZOF010000401.1 GCA_030706585.1 Bacteroidota bacterium | reverse complement strand
TTCGTTGAGCCTGGAAGGTGGATCCAAAACATCAACCTACTCAGCCAATGTTACATTCTCGGATGAAGAAGGTATCATGCGTAAAAGCGACAGTCGCAATCTGAAAGGTCAGATTGACTTGAACCAATATGCTCTTAACGACATTGTAAAGTTCAATCTGAATATATTATACGGAACACATAAGAATACAAACAATAATAACAGCTACGTTTATCGTCAGGCATTAATACACAATCCCTCTTCACCGGTTTACAACAGCGACGGATCTTACTACGAAGAGTTTAGCCGTTTCCAGTATTACAATCCGTTGGAAATCCAGAATGAACTGATCGGGGATACCCGTTCAAAATATTCACGTCTCACCGGTAACGTAACGTTGGAACCTATCAAAGGCTGGCAGACCAATCTGATGTTATCGTTGAAGGAAAATGAATCAACCAGTGAAAACTACTACACCAGCCAGTTCTACAGCCAGGCGGTTGGTAAAATCAGGGGTTCAGCCTCTAAATCATCCAACAACGGTTGTAGTGAAAATATGGAGTTGACTTCAAAATACAATTTCTCAATTGAAAAAAGTCGTGTGACTGCACTTGCCGGATATAGCTACCTATACAATGTTTATGATGGATTCAGTGCAGGTAACTCCAATTTTCCATCTGAATCATATCTGTACAACAGCCTCGGCCAAGGAACTTATCTGACCGATAAGGACCACTCTGCAAGTATGAGTTCATATAAAAACGACGATAAACTAATCGGTTTCTTCGGTCGTGTCAGCTATGGTTACGATGACCGATACAATGCAATGTTCAGCGTACGTCGCGAAGGTTCTTCCAAATTTGGAGCCAATAACAAATGGGGAACATTCCCATCAGCCTCTTTGGGATGGACCATGAGTAACGAGAAGTTCATGAAAGGCTTTAATTGGTTGAATAATGCCAAGTTCCGTCTGGGTTACGGGGTAACAGGGGTTATTCCATCCGACTCATACCTCTCTTTAACTACATTCGACTATGATGCCTATGGCAAGCACTTAAGCACAGACGGCGTATGGACACCATCATTAAAAGTCGCACAGAATCCCAATCCCGATTTGAAATGGGAAACAACCCGCGAGTGGAACTTCGGATTAGACTGGGCTGTGTTGAATTCACGTTTGAGCGGATCTATTGATCTTTATTCCAAGAAAACGGTTGATCTGCTTTATGATTATGCCGTACCGGTACCGCCAAATATGTATGGTTCCACTCTGGCTAATGTGGGCCAAATGCGCAACAACGGTATTGAGGTAATGATTAATGCCATTCCGGTAAAAACCCGCGATTTTGAATGGAACACCACATTGACTTTTTCTCATAATGACAACAAACTCCTGAGCTTGTCGAACAATTTATATGAAACCGATAATTTCAAAGAAGTAGGTGGTGTAAGTGATCCAATCTCTGTACCTACACACTGTATGGAAGTTGGTCACCGCCTGGGTGATTTCTGGGGATTAAAATCGGCGGGTGTAAGTAAAGACGGTTTTGTATGGGTACAGGTATCTGACGGTAACGGTGGCTGGGTAGCCAAAGAGTTTGATACCAAATACAATGAACAGACCAACCGTCAGCGTTTGGGCAACGGTCTTCCACAGGTATATGCCGGATGGAACAATACATTCCGCTACAAAGGATTTGACCTGAGCCTCCAGTTTACCGGACAATTCGGATTCCAGATTTTGAATGTTCAACGTGCTTTCTACGAAAACAACTCTATCGCTTACAACCGTTTGAAATCGGCTGCTAAATTGTATGGAGCGGTTGATGCTACCGGAGCTGCGGTAATTGATGAAACAACCGGCAAACAAAAAATGGTAACGCTATCCAGTTCTATGTCACAGGGTGTTTGGAGCGATTATATTGAAAATGGAGACTTTATCAAGTTGTCAAGCGCTACATTGGGCTATACTTTACCAATCTCTGCTTCTATGAAGAAGTATATTCAAAATCCACGTATCTACGTTTCAGGTCAGAACCTCTTCTGTATCACCGGTTATTCAGGTCTTGACCCAGAGGTGTCGAACTATTTCTTAGCACCAGGTATCGATGACCGCGATAAATATCCGACTATCCGTTCTTATACCGTCGGACTTTCTATTAACTTCTAATAATCTGAATATCATGAAACTATTTAAATATTCCATATTAGGTCTGGCAGTGAGCTCGATATTGACCTTCAGCGCCTGTACCGATCTAAAAGAAACCGTTTACGATAAATTGACGGATGAAACCATTAATGTAAATGACCCCGAAATCGTCAGTTATATGATGGGGGAAGCTTATGCCCAGTTTCGGTTCCTCTATTGGGGCTGGAACGGATACTTTGATCTGAATGAAGAGTGCGCCGACACATACATGACTCCGAAACGCATTGGTATTGGCTGGGGAGACCTCTATGTCAATATGCATAAACACAGCTGGAACTATACGCTCGGTCATATTGATGGCTTGTGGTATTATGCTTACGTGGGCATTGGCTACACCAACAAATGTCTGGATGTATTGCCCAAAACAGGTAACAGTCAGGCACAGATGCGCTTCCTCCGTGCACTCAACTACTATATCCTGCTGGATGCATTCCGCAACGTTCCATTGGAAACAACCCAGAATTTACCCAAAGGATATCTCCCCGAACAGGTTGATGCCGATTCTATTTTCAACTTTTGCGTTAGCGAGCTGAATGCCATTAAAGATGACCTCGGAACTAAAAAGGTATTCGGATACCCCAACCGTTATGCGGCATGTATGACATTGGCTAAACTTTACCTGAATTACAATACCTATTTTGGCAAAAATGATCCTCAGTATTATGAGAAAGCGCTTGCCGAGGTGAATGAAGTGATTGCTGACGGAGGGTATTCATTGGCTACAAACTATCAGGACAATTTCAAGGAAGATATTTCCACTTCTCCTGAAGTGATTTTCGCTTTGCCACTTGATAAAAAGAATGCCTCTCACAACTATCTGGTTAATAAATGCCTGGTGGGAGCCGGGGCAGCTGCTTACGGTTATACAGGCTCTCCATGGAATGGTAGCTGTGCCGTTCCGCAATTCATTGAAAGCTATGAAAACGGGGATAATCGTCTGGGCTATACCTGGACAGGAGGTGTACAACACCTGGCAACTAAAGATGCCAGTGGTAAAACCATTCCGCAATCAGGAGACCCGATTGCGTTCACGGCTGACGACTGGTCAGGACAAGGCGTTCTGAATTATTCTCTGAAAGTTCACTCAATCGATAACCCGGGTGCTTATCAACAGGAAGGCTATCGTTTTGTAAAATACGAAATCGTAGCCGGAGACGGCGGTACTTATGGTGATGACGTTCCGTTCTTCCGTCTGGCAGATGCAATGTTTATCAAAGCAGAATGTCTGTTGCGCCTCGGACGCGACGAACAAACTGCAGCCGATCTGATTACTGAAGTTCGCAAACGTTCGTTTAGCTCTGCCGCAAAAGCTGTACGCACTGTGGCACAATTGAAAGGAGGCAGCCGTTATGACTACGGCCACCGCGAATACACCTGCGAAGGATATGCCAACTGGGATCCGGCATCTTACAAAACGACCACTGAAGGCGGAGCTGACATTCAGTTCGGCGGACTTCTCGACGACCTGGCCTGGGAGTTTGCAGGCGAACATCACCGCCGTCAGGACCTGATCCGCTTCAAAATGACGGACGGGCGCAATGTATTCAATGGTAAATCCTGGTTCTGCAAAGATGCCACCACCGAAACCCACTGGAATTATTTCCCGATTCCAAAATCGGCGCTGGATGCGAATATTTCGCTGAAACAAAACACCGGATATTCAAACTCTTCCAATTAAGATTTAAAATTCAAAACCGGATGTTTGTCTTGGAAACGGTCAGGCATCCGGTCACTTAAAACAAGCTTTAAACCATGAAGAAAATATATTTATATATCGCATTTCTGTCTCTGCTGATGACAGGACTGGTTAGTTGCGGTGACAATACAAACTTCAGTGAACCACATGTTCTTTCGGATGTGGAAAAAGCTGAAATGGAGCGTCAGGATTCAGTAAAGAACGCTCAGTTGAATAACGTTAATGCAAATCTGATACTTACGTACACTGCCAATATTACGATCAGTAAGACCGCATATGACGGCACTTCAGTACCTATTGATTTGGATAAGATTGCCAAGACTTTTAATATCACTAAAGAACAACTTATAGCCGGTATTAACGGAGATAACGGAGCTCTGGAAATTAAAGGTTTTGCCATTCAGGGTTCTACTCATGATGATCTCGGAACTGCTACAAACACAGGCAGCACCTGGGGGCATTGGTGGGATAAAAATGGAGATGTAGTCGCCTGGGGTGC
>JAUZOF010000400.1 GCA_030706585.1 Bacteroidota bacterium | reverse complement strand
TTCTTGTCAAAATAGGTGATTTTAGGAACACAAACATTCTCAATTTTTTCTACACCGGCAAAAACGCTCTCCGACAAAAATGAAAATAAGCAAAATACTGTAACATAAATACATGCTTTCATGGTGTATTTTATTAATAAGGTTAAATTGACACTTTTGAGCATTATTACAAAGGACAAAGATAGAATATTATTTTACACATTGATAAATATAGATTTTTTTATTTTTTCTATGTTGATTTTTAAATATTTGACCATATAGATGTAGAGTTATAATAGAGGCATTTTTTGAACCACATATAGTTTTTGTAGAGGTATGAGAATTGATATAAATACATTACCGGATATACATTTGCATAAAAATTATTTAATCTTAAATCGATTCAACGACACATTAGCCAAAGCAAAAGAGTTTGCCGTGAATTAGAATGTTGTCTATTTGAAAACATGAGAACACAAAAGGGTCTTATTGTATTTTTCTTTTCTTAATTCCTCTCGCAAAAATGCAATATGTTCCTGTACTTCTCTTTTTCGACTCCCGACAAATACATTTACGACTCAAATCCAACACAGGCAACAAGACAGAATCGTCATTGAACCGGCAATTACGAGTAACGAAACTCATTCATTTATCAACTATATATTTTTTAATTCTAAGTTCAACCTGCCTAGTCCGTTTTTATGGACGAAGCATAATTCTAAACCTATGAAGAAACGAGTGATTTTGGTTTTGCTTATTTTGTTCTGTATGGGCAAAGTAATGGCACAAAACATTTCGGGTGTGGTTCTCGATTCAAACAATGAGCCCCTTCCCGGAGTAGCGGTTGTCGTTAAAGGGACAACCAAAGGTACAACTTCCGACCTGAGCGGTAAGTTTATAATACCCAATGTTCAGGATCCCGCGAGTAAAACAATTGTATTAAGCTACATTGGCTTTGAGACAGTTGAACATGCTGTTGGCAGTAATGCAGGCAACATAAAAATTACCATGAAAGAGACGAGTAAATCAATTAACGAAGTAGTGGTAGTTGGTTATGGTGTAAAGAAAAAGAGCTTGGTAACGGGTGCCATCTCCAGTGTATCGGCAGATGACATTAGTAAAACCAATATTTCCAGAGCTGAAGAAGGTTTGCAAGGAAGAACCTCCGGCGTGCAGGTAGTTCCTGTTTCAGGAGCTCCGGGAGCCGGCATGAACATTCGTGTTCGTGGTTATGGTTCCAATGGCGGTAGTAACCCTCTGTACATTGTAGACGGAATCAAAACCGGAGACATTAACTATCTCGACCCTGCAAATATTGCTAACATGGAAGTATTGAAAGATGCTGCTTCCTGCGCTATCTACGGTGCTGAAGGTGGTAACGGGGTTGTGATCATTACTACCAAAAGAGGCCAAGCCGGAAAAATGAGCATTACTTATGATTTTCAACAATCATTCAAAAGTGCAGCACGCCTACCAAAGTTAATGAATACCAGCCAGTATGCTCAGTTCATGACAGAGAAAAATGCAGATGGCAATTCAATCTTAAACGCACCTATTGATCAGAATTACAACACTGATTGGTTGGATGCCATTTTTTCTACCGGCTATACCACTAAGCATCACCTTGCTTTTTCGGGTGGAAATGAAAAATCCACATACAACCTGAGCGTTGGCTACTATAAAAACAATGGTATTATTGTTGGAAATAAAGATTTATTTGAACGTTATTCAGCATCATTCAACTCGGATCATCACATGACAAAATGGTTGAAAGTAGGTAATACATTCGATTATTCTCACGTAGCTTCGAGAGGTATCAATGAAAATGGTGGTGAATTTGGAGGTATGATTGGTAGCGCATTGCAGCTGGATCCAACCACACCTATCGAATATACTGATCCTTCTAAAATCCCGACGTTTATTCAGGGAGAAATTGCCGCAAACAGAAATTTGATTACCAAAGCTCCCAGTGGAAACTATTATGGTATTTCTCAATACGTAGCTGGTGAAATCATCAATCCATTCGTGTCTCAAGCCAATAACACCGGTAAATTTACCGGAGATAAATTAATGGCTAGTATGTATGCCGATATGAATCTTTTCAAAGGCTTCACCTTCACTTCCCGTTTTGGATACGAACTTGCCTTTAATAACAATCATTACTGGACTCCAATATTCTACTATGATGCAACCAATAAAAACCTGGCTGCAATCACCCATGACAATAATGATTATTACAGAAAATGGACTTGGGAAAATTTTGCCACTTACAATTACAAAGTTGGCGGACATAACTTCACATTATTAGCAGGGTTCTCTTCTGAAGATTATTTGCACAAAAATATCAATGGTCAGGGTAGCCCAATGGATTTCCCTTCAGACAACAATGCTGAACTGGATTACACCTCTCACACTCAGGACAATGTAACCGGATCTCCCAAAGAGTTGAAAAAAGAGTCGCTATTTGGCCGTGTATCTTATGACTACATGAACAGATACCTGTTAGAAGCTTCTGTTCGTAGAGATGGAGCAGGTCTTTCTCAGGTACCTAAACAAGGACGCTGGGGAGTATTTCCCTCTGTTTCGGCAGGTTGGGTAATGTCTAACGAAGATTTCTTTAAAAGCGATGTCGTTTCATATGCCAAACTGAGAGGCAGTTGGGGGCAAAATGGTAATCTCGCATCTCTGGACGAAAGTCAATTGTTCAGATATAATGCGGTGATCACTGGTTATAGTGGAAGTCAGCCTATTACTTATACTTTGTCAAACGGAACTACGATGCAGGCCTACGAACCTAATGTATTATCTAATGATAAACTTACATGGGAAACCAGCCAACAGCTTGATTTAGGACTTGATTTGGGCTTCTTCAATGATAAATTACGCTTTACCGCTGACTATTTTGTAAAAACAACGAAAGGCATGATTTTCACCGGGATACCTTCTTATTCAAGTGGCAACTTTGCTCCTCAGGCTAATGGTGGCAAAATTGAAAACAAAGGATTTGAATTCGATTTATCATACAAAAACAAACTTGGAGACTTAAACTACTCTGTAAACGTTAACTGTTCTCCTCTTTCCAACAAAGTTACCGAATTGGATCCTGTTTTTGGTAAAAGAGTTGGCGGTGCAAGCATCGGTACAGGTTGGCCAAACGTAACAATGTTTGAACCAGGTTACTCTGTATGGCATTTCTATGGATATAAAACCCATGGCATCGACCCGGCAACCGGCAATCCGATTTTTGTAAATGCAAAAGGCCAGGACACCAAAATCGGCGATATTACCGATGCTGACAAGCAGGATTTAGGCAGTGCAGTTCCTAAGCTCACCTATGGTGGCAATATTAATCTTTCGTATAAAGATTTTGATTTTGCATTGAACTTTGCTGGAGCATCAGGCAATAAAGTAGTAATGGGCTGGATCAGAACTGACAAGTTGGCCTCCAATCGTGTAACTTATTTTTACGATGGTCGTTGGACAAAACCGGGAGACAAAGTCTCTAAACCGGGAGCTAATCCGGACGCTAAAACATATCAGAGCGATCAGTATGTATTTGATGGTTCATTCCTGAGAATTCAAACGATTCAGTTTGGATACAACGTACCTAAACCAATCCTCAAACAATTGAACATAAACAATTTGAGATTATACGTTTCTCTGGATAATTTCTTTACAATTACATCTTATCCGGGTTTGGATCCTCAACCTACTATTCAGAACAATAGTGCAAACAATGTTGGTATCGACCGCGGTACTTACCCGATGGCTAAGGATATTATGCTTGGAGCATCCATAACTTTTTAACCAAATCATCAAATTAAGCGATGAAACGATCGTGCGTTCAAGAACATCATAATTGTTGAAACATGTCGTTCCATATGACCTTAAACAAGAAAATTATTATCATATGAAAACAATAATAAAAAAGATTCTTCCTCTTGCTTTAGTTGCCATTCTGTTTACCGGATGTGCTAAAGATTTCCTCGATGTGGATCAAAAAGGTGTAAGAACCATTGCTACTTTTTACAAAACGGATGCAGACGCAACCAGTGCTATTGCATCTTGCTACAACATGTTACGGGCCATGAATGCCAGTGTATGGACCAGTTTCTGGATGACCAAGGAATCGTTGGCCGACGATATCTATTGCGGTGGCGAAAACTCGGGCGACCGTCCTGAATATCAGGAGTTGAATACATTCACTTTCGGTCCGACAAACAGTCCAATTACGAACATCTATCGTTATTCGTACATGGTTATTTACCGTGCCAATCTGATTATCGACAACATCAAGAATCCGACACCTTATCAGAAACTGGTGATTGCCGAAGCCAAAGCAATGCGCGCGTATGTCTACTTTGAATTGGGTACATTGTATGGTCCTGTTCCATTGGTACTACATGAACTTC
>JAUZOF010000040.1 GCA_030706585.1 Bacteroidota bacterium | reverse complement strand
TCCCCTACCTGAAGTTCTGAAAATAGACTCCTCCTTTCCCCATAGTATACTATAGGTTTAGATAGAGTTTAGTATAAGTTTAGTCTATAAAATAACTACTATAATACTCATATAATATAGGTATAATACTAATATAAAATAGGCTATATAAGAGTAGTATTATATCAGTATTTAATCTATAGATAATGAATTATATTTATCTTTGGACCTATAATCAACCTATACTAAACCTTAGCTAAACCCTAAGGAAACCTTATAGAAAAAACGGACTGCATCATGGCAAAAATCAAAGGCATACTACAGGCAACGGGAAGCATCAAGGGGGTATCGTTTTACACCCGCATGGGAAGCGACGAGGTGATCATGCGCACCAAGGGAGGCGCCAGCAAGGAGAAGATAGCCACTTCTCCTAAGTTTGAGAAGTTGCGGCAGAGCCAGAAGGAGTGGTCAGGCTGCACCAAGCTGGGCGCAGCTATCCGTTCGGCACTGGCGGGACTGACTCGCCTCTCCGATTACAGCGTATCGGGTACGCTCAACGGATTGGCAAAGACCATTCAGAAGATGGATACGGAGCATCCAAGCGGTCAGCGCAGTGTGCTGCTCTCTGCCCAACGGGATATCCTGAACGGATTTGGCCTGAGTAAAAATCATCCTTTTGATAGTGTCCTGCGGGCAACTCCCTCAGCGGTAATGGACCGGGAAAACCTGTCGGCGCAGATAACCGTGCCGCGCATCAATACCGACATACATCTGGTCAATTTCCGGAACCTGCCTTTCTTCCGGGTCATCGTTACGCTCGGCACCTTGTCGGATATGGTGTATAGTGCTAAAACCAACGATTATGTGCCGGTGGACGACACGTTTCATGCCGGGGGCTATTCGGTGGAGAGTGAGTGGTTTCCCACACAGGGAGTGGTAGCGGAGCAGACGTTTGATATTGCAATGAAATATGCCCGGCCGGGCGACCTCTCTGAGGCTACTACGATGATTCTGGGCATCGGGGTGGAATTTGGTACGGCGGGGTATGACGGCAAACCGGTGGAGGTTAAATACGCGGGGTGCGGTAAGGTATTAGGAGTGAAGTGATTGTATGAACGTAAAGGCGCTAATAATTATCTTTATCACAGAGTTACACAGAGAAAAGCACAGAGAGCCACAGAGATTTGAAATTTACCTCTGTGGCCCTCTGTGAAAACCAACTTTGTCCTCTATGATAAAAAATACAGTTCTTTTTTGCTCAGCTGCTGTCCCTTAGTTTTGAAACTTATCTCTGTGGCCCTCGGTGAAAACCTCTGTTGTTCTCTGTGATAAAACAGGTTGTTCTTTCTTACTCATCAACCATAGAATTTTGAAACTTATCTCTGTGGCTCTCGGTGAAAACCTCTATTGTTCTCTGTGATATAAATCAATTCTCTGTGACGATTGCTCTGTTTTATTATCACAAAGTTACACTGATAAAAAGCACAGAGAGCCACAGAATATCGAAATCCATCTCCGTGGTCCTCTGTGAAAACCTCTGTAGTTCTCTGTGATATAAATCTATATTATCTGTGACAATTGCTCTGTTTTATTATCACAAAGTTACACTGATAAAAAGCACAAAGAGCCACAGAGATTTGAAATTTTTCTCTGTGGCCCTCTATGAAAACCCCTATTGTTCTCTGTGATATAAATTGATAAAACCTATTTCTTCGCCGGTTGTTCTTTCTGAGCAGCAGCCGCTTTTTCAGCCTTCACTTTATCCACATAAGCTTTGAAAAGCTGACGCCAGTTACGGCCGTTGTTGTTGAGATATTGCTCGCATTTATTTTTGTAGATTTCGAAAATGGCAGAGATCTGCTTCATGCTTCTATAGTCGATGGCCTGTTCGCGGGCCTGCTTCAAAAAGCCCAGAATTTTAGTCTCTTCCTCTTTGGTCAGGTCGGGTACGATAGATTTATATCCCTGCAGGGTAAAGGCCACTTTTCCGATGGTGTATTTATCCAGAATAGCTTCCACCTGTTCTTCTGTGAGTTCTTTTCGCAATCCCGCCATCAAATCATCGTGGATGGATTTGGGCATAGCTGATTGTGCGATAATTGCGCGGTCCTGGTCGGTCAGTTTATTACCGGTAAAGGGATTGATTCCTGCCGGAACGGTACTGAACGGATGCTCACTGTTCCAGTCGCGGATGGCTTTGAGATGGGTAGAGATTACCTGTGCCGCACGGCTCTCTTTAGCGGCATCATTCAGATTAAGGGATTTCGTCCACTCAGCCGCTTTGGTATCCTGTTCTTTATCCGAACGGAGCTTCTTCTCAGCGGGTGTGAGCGGTTTTTCCGTAGTTTGGGACATCACAGGTGCAGATAGAAATAAAAAGCCGGCAAAGGCAGCGAAAAGGAAGATTTTTCTGATCATAAGGCTAATGATTAATGTGATTTTCTATACCGGCAAATTTAGTTTGGATATTTTCCGGCGAATGTCACAAAATGACGATAAAGGGGAGTTATTTATTCATTCCCCGGGCATAGTATCGCCAAGCAAGAGTCCCCACGGCTTGAGCGGGTCAATATGATCACAGATTACCTTGATGATAGCCACAATCGGGATGGAAAGAAACATACCCGGTATGCCCCACAATGCCCCAAAAGCAATTACCACAACCACCGAAACAAGTGCATTGATCTTTACCTTCGAAGCTACAATTTTGGGGACAATCAGGTTGTTATCAATAAACTGGATAATCAGATAAAGAACCAAAACATACACCGCATACCAGGCAGAATCCTTGGTCACCAACGCAATCATCATCGGCAAAGCTACGGCAATGATGCCTCCCAGGTAAGGAATCACATTGAGCAAGGCTCCGAGTACACCCAGCACAATGGCATAATCAATCCCCAGTATTAACAACCCTATAGAATTCAGTATGGCCACGATTACAGCTTCAATCACCAGACCGGAAAGGTAGCGTTGAATGACCTTCTTGATTTGCGCGATAATATTACTGACCATACTGTGGTGCATGGCGCCAAATAGCCGGTGTATAAACTCCAGTAACAGTGGTTGGTAATACAAGATCAGAAAGACATATACGGGAATCAGAAATAGCAATACAAGCGCATTTCCCACGGTAACCAGGGTTTGCCCCACCGCTGCACTGCCCATATTGATAAGCCAGTCGGTAGTCTGGTTGATCCACTTGTTGATTTTATCAGGATTAAGATCGAAATACCCGGCTGCCCAGTTTATCGAGTGGTTGATCAATGAAGTAAACCGCTCTATCAGTGCCGGAAAAGATTCGCTGAAAAGGCTGATTTGGGAAAAAAGAAAAAAGCCAAAACCCAGAAAGAGCAGAAACATCAGAAATAAAGTGAGGGTTATGGCCCAGATACGACTCATTTTTTTCCGGATAAAAAAACTGACCACCGGATGAAGTACGATTGCAATCATGATTCCGAAGACAATGGGAATCACAATCTCCTGTGTGATGTACAACATGGCAACTACGGCATACAAACCGATCAGTAGGATGGAAATCCGGACGTAAAAAGGAAGTTTAATACTATTCATTGAAAAAAATACTTGTATGCGATTTATACCCACCTGCAAATAAAACAGGCTCTTATAAGTATGCAAAAGTCGGAAATATTCTCAAAGGAAAAAAACGGCATTTCAAGATATCCTAAACTTCAGACCGGGTTAGTTTTCTGATGAGTCCTTTGAATAGTATTCCATGCAGAGGTAGTACAGCATACCAGTACATCCTGCCGGCCAACCCCTTGGGACGAAATGTAGCCGTTTGGATAAGCGTATTCCCCTGAATGTGAAACTCCAGCCACGCCTCACCGGGCAACTTCATTTCGGCAAACAAAAGCAATCGCCTCTCTTCTTTACTGGCGTATAACACCCGCCAAAAGTCCAATGTATCGCCAGGCTGAATCTGGGTGCTGTTGGTTCTCCCCCGCCTCAGGCCGACACCCCCAAACAGTTTATCGATAAATCCCCTTAACTCCCACAACCAGTTGGCGTAATACCAACCGGTTTCTCCGCCGATCCGCCAGATATTGTCGAGACAGGCATCAATATCAGTGACTTGCATTTGGCGGATATCCTTGTAACATCCATAGGTAGGAACCTTAATATAATCGGAAATCTTAAAGTTGAGCCTGCCGCTCACCATGGAATCCTTCCAGCTGGAGACAATTTCGTTCTGGTCTATTTTCATAAAAGCCAACTCTACAGATTCCTTGTAGGATAATGGCTTGATGCCGAGCAGCTGAATCAGTTCGTTATCTTTCGCAATAACTTCTACTTTCATGCTATCCACTAACGAAGTCGCAAGTTTGTATGAGGTAGAGGTAATAAAATACAACCAGTAGGAAGAAATTCTCGGGGTCATCACCGGTACGGTCATGATATATCTTTTCAGTCCCCTTACGGAAGCAAACTCCAGTAACATCTCTTTGTAGGTGAGGATCTCATCGCCACCAATGTCATAGCTATGATTAAAAGTCTTTTCGTTATTGAGAATGCCCACCAGAATCTTTATCACATCGGATATTCCGATGGGTTGGCATCTGGTTTTTAACCATTTCGGAGCAATCATGACCGGAAGCTTCTCCACTAAATCCCGGATGATTTCAAATGACGCGCTTCCTGATCCGATGATGATGCCTGCCCGTACGGTAGTCAGTGAATAGTTGCCCCGGCTTAACTCTGTTTCTACATTCTTCCTTGAATTCAGGTGCTTAGATAAAGTCTGCGAGTTTACAATGCCGCTAAGATAGATTACCTGCTTTACATTTGTCTGATTGAGCCTTTCTCTGAAGTTGATGGCAGAGCGCTTCTCCAGTTCATCAAAATCCTTCGAAACCGACATCGAATGCACCAGATAATAAGCAAAATCAATATCTTCCGGAATGTTATGGAGTGAAGACTTATCATTCAGATCAACCTCAATAACCTGAATATTTTCCCGGATGGATTCCTCGGGATGAAACTTGTTTTTATCCCTGACACAGCAAACAACAAAATAACCCTGATCGACTAAAACAGGTAACAGTCGTTTTCCAATGTAGCCCGTAGCACCGGTTAGCAGAACTTTCATAGTATCACTTTTTGAGGTTTCATTCTATTTATCATGCTCAATCCATAAAAGCTCTGCGATAGGATATCCATACCCCTTTGCGATCTTTAAATATTTATTCTTTATCTCATCAGGTACACTTCTCTCCCGGGAAAGAATCCATAGATAGTTAAAGCTGGCACCGGCAACCAATGCATACTTATAGTCCGCATCCAATGCGATTACATTGTATCCGGCATAGAAGGGTCCGAAAAATGAAACCTTCAGCATGGCAATATTATCGTTTCCTACAAACTTCGCTTTTCCGATGGCTTTTTTCCATACTCTCTTTATCGTATCATATCCCCTATTCTCCACCCGGATTGTTCCGTCTGAATTTAGAGAATATTCGGCAGATGTGTTATTCAGATTTCTTTCGAATCTGAAATCGAACCTGGCAATCTCATACCATTTGCCAAGGTATTTTTCTTTATCAAAAGGTGTAACGGCTTGTACTCCTTTGGGTATGGTGGAGCATGAAAATAATCCGGTCATAACGGCTATTATATTAAGTATTATTATTGGTCTGTTTTTTTTCATGGGTTGTTATTTTGTATATAAGATCCTGTCTGTCAGCACATAACTTATCAAATCACATCAATATGCACCTGCTTAATTCTTCTCTATCCGGTCGCCGACTTTTATACTGACATAATGATATAACATTTCTAACAGTGATATTTCTTATTTCAACAGTTCAATTTATGTATAGTCAACCCATTTTGAATTGCTAAAAAACTAGTTGTCAATAACAAGAGGTGGAGTTTCTTTTGTTTATATTCGGAGTAGCAGATGTTTACTCAGCTGATTCGAAGATAGATGGATAATACTTTCATAAATAGCAGTCCGTTACGGGTGCAGCGGTTTTTAACCGCTGATTTTCCTCCAATATTATCGCGGTTAAAAACCGCGACACCCGTAAGATTATCTCATACATCAGATAATACCCGTTGAAAAACAGTTGTATATCTATTGTCGCAATCCGTTATAGCTTCACTATAAATGAATAGTAATGGCCTGGAGCCAAGTTATAAAAAAGAAAAGCGCCAAAGGCAAAGTCTTTATCTTCATAAATCCTTTGCGCTTTGGCGCCTTCGCGTTTGCTTTAAACGAATATCTTACACGTTGAAACGGAAGTGCATGATGTCACCGTCGTGAGCAACGTATTCTTTACCTTCAACGTTCATCTTGCCGGCCTCTTTACATGCCGCTTCCGAACCGTAGGTAATGAAATCGTCGTATTTGATTACTTCTGCACGGATAAATCCTTTTTCGAAGTCGGTGTGGATGACTGCAGCACACTGAGGCGCTTTACTGCCTTTCAGGTAAGTCCATGCACGAACCTCCTGTACACCACAAGTAAAGTAAGTCTCCAGGTTCAGCAATTTGTAAGCCGCTTTGATCAGACGCGCTACACCTGACTCTTCCAGACCAATCTCATTGAGAAACATCTGACGCTCTTCGTACGTGTCGAATTCTGCAATTTCCGATTCGGTTTGAGCAGCTACAATCAGGATTTCAGCATTCTCTTCTTTGGTCGCTTCACGCACCATATCCACATATTTATTGCCATTTACCGCACTAGCTTCGTCCACGTTACACACGTAAAGAACCGGTTTAGAGGTCAACAGGAACAGTTCGCGGGCAATTTTAATATCATCTTTAGAATCAAAAGTCACGGTACGGGCAGGTTTTCCCTGCTCCAAAGCCTCTTTGTAACGAATCAACACTTCGTATTGTTGTTTAGCGGTTTTATCACCACCGGTTTGAGCCTGTTTCTGTACACGTTGCAGACGGCCATCTACCGTTTCCAGGTCTTTGATTTGCAATTCGTAGTCAATAATCTCTTTGTCACGGATAGGATTTACGCTACCGTCCACGTGAGTCACGTTATCATCGTCAAAGCAACGCAATACGTGAATGATGGCATCGGTTTCGCGAATGTTGGCAAGGAATTTATTACCTAACCCCTCCCCTTTGCTGGCGCCTTTTACCAGACCGGCAATGTCCACAATTTCTACGGTAGTAGGTACAATGCGGTTTGGTTTAACCAGTTCGGCCAGTTTATTGAGACGCTCATCGGGTACGGTAATTACCCCCACGTTAGGTTCGATAGTACAGAAAGGAAAGTTCGCAGATTGTGCCTTTGCATTCGAGAGACAGTTAAAGAGAGTAGATTTTCCAACGTTTGGCAAACCTACGATTCCACATTGTAATGCCATAAAATGTTATTGAGTTGTATTTGTATTTTCTTATAAATTGTTGAGCTTCAAGATATTCACATCCACCCCTAAATCCCCTAAATCCCCTATATTTGTGTCAAATGACAATACGTTAACTTATTAACAGTTAGCAAAGTTGTAACTACTTGAAATATTGTCTTTTGACACAAATAACGATACTGGCTTTTTGATCAATTTCATTGTCAAATGACAGTATCTAAAGGGGACTTAAACAGAGTACAAATCATGAACAGAATCACATAAATCATTATTTACCTAAGCGTTGTAAAATACAAATTTTCACTGCTGCAAAAGTCCCCTTTAGGGGATTTAGGGGTAAAAAAAGGACAGTATTATTACTAATCTTATTTCTGTGTAAAAAAACTCCGTGTATCTATGTGATAAGTTCTTACTAAAAGAGTCCGCAAAGGTAAGACTTTTAGGCGAATAAATAAAAAGCGTGGCTGAACCCAAATGTTAATGAACTTGTTACTTCGATATGTTACTTAGCTTACAGTTGATTCCAAATAAAACAGATAGTATGAAACGAGCAATATTACTTATAGCACTAATTATAAATGGATTATATTCATTCGGACAAATAACCCATGCCATCAAAGGAAATATCATTGACAAGAAAACCAGAGAGCCTATCCCCTACACCAATGTAATTATATGGAACACAACGACCGGTGCACAGAGTGATTCGCTCGGTAGTTTTATACTATTGAAAGTCAAACCCGGTACTTACCGGCTTCAGGTAAGCAGCATCGGTTACAATCCTTATATTTCTTCTGAGTTTATGGTTTCGAGTAAGGATAAATACATCACCATTGAACTGGAGGAAAACAGCAAGCAACTGGGTGAAATTACCGTAAAAGCGACTCCGTTTCGTAAAGCAGCGGAAAGTCCCATCGCTTTACGTGTAATCGGATTTACCGAAATAGAGAAGAGTGCGGGTGCTAACCGCGATATTTCCCGCGTAATACAATCCTTTCCGGGAGTTGCCTCCTCCCCTGCCGGTTACCGCAACGACCTGATAGTCAGAGGTGGCGGTCCGTCAGAAAACCGTTATTACATTGATGGTGTGGAGATACCGAATATCAATCACTTTGCCACACAGGGAGCTTCGGGCGGACCGGTGGGAATTATCAATGCGGAACTGATTCGTGAAACGGATTTCTATTCGGGAGCCTTTCCTGCCAATAAAAACAATGCTATGAGTTCGGTGCTGGACTTCAAACTCAAGGATGGAAGCACAGAGGAGCACAACAACAGCTTCGTGTTGGGGTCATCTGATTTTGGTTTCAATACGGATGGACACATCGGTAAAAAGGTAACCTACATCGCCTCAATCCGTCAGTCTTACCTGCAATATCTGTTTAAGGCATTGAACCTCCCCTTCCTGCCCACCTTTACCGATGCACAGTTTAAAACCAAAATCAAGTTTGATAAGAAAAATGAACTGACACTCCTTGGACTGGGCGCTATCGACAACATGACCCTCAATACAGATACCGTGGGACAGACGGATGCCAACAAATATATCATCACCACACTTCCCATTATCCGACAGAATACCTACACCCTGGGAGCGGTATATAAACACTTTGCCGGAAAGCAGGTTCAAACTCTTGTGTTAAGTACTAACAGGTTGTTTAATGAAAATACGAAATACAGAAACAACGACGAAAGTTCAGCGGCTAATAAGATACTGGATTACCGTTCATCGGAACAGGAAACCAAGTTGCGCTTTGAAAACAGCAGTCGGATGAACAGCTTCCGCCTGATTTCCGGAGCCAATGCAGAAGTGGCGAGTTACTATAACCGGACAAATCAACAACTCTATGTTAATAACCAATCCCTGTTATTGAAATACGCCACAGACCTGACTATTTTCAAATACGGGCTGTTCGGTTCGCTCAGTTATGAACAACCAGATGGAAGATTCACGGCATCTCTGGGAGTACGCACAGATGCAAACAGTTATTCATCGGAAATGAACAATCCGCTGAAACAGCTTTCACCCAGATTCTCCCTCTCCTATCAGCTCGCTCAAAACCTGTTTATCAACGGAAACGTGGGACGGTATTATCAACTTCCTTCCTACACGGTATTGGGTTATAAAGACAACAACGGAATAGTTATCAACAGGGCTAACCGGGTGAAATACATCTATTCAGACCAAATAGTAGTAGGTTTTGAACACCGACCTGCAAACTACATCCGACTTACTCTGGAAGGTTTTTACAAGAAATACGAAAATGGGCTTCTTTCGCTGGCCGATTCCATTCCCCTATCCTCCAAAGGGAACGATTATAACGTGTTGGGAACCGAAAGCGTCAATTCTACTGCACAAGGAAGAGCTTACGGGTTGGAGTTGCTGGCCCGTTGGTTTGGTTATAAGAATCTGAACCTTATTGCGGCATATACCTATGTAAGAAGCGAGTTTAAAAACCCGAAAACAGGAAACTACATTCCCTCATCCTGGGACAATCGTCATCTCTTTACTCTAACAGGTGGATATACCTTACCGCGCAACTGGGTGATTGGTGCTAAATTCCGTGCTGTAGGTGGTGCTCCCTATACGCCTTACGATGTTGAAAAGTCTTCACTAAAAAGCGCCTGGGATGCTCAAAACCGTCCTTACCTGGATTACAGCAGGTATAACACACTCAGGTTGAAGACTTTTACTCAACTGGATATGCGTGTGGATAAAACCTACTTTTTCAACAAGTGGATGTTTGTTTTCTATTTTGATATACAAAATGCCATGAACACTAAATACAATCAGGCTCCGGTCATCACCAGTACCGGCATAACTGACCCAGCTAATCCTGACAAATATATAATGAAAAATATCAACCAACGTAACGGAACTATTGTACCCTCTATCGGTATTATGGTAGAGTTTTAAACAGTTTCAACAAGATATTGATAAGTATGATGTTGATTATACATACATCTCATTATTAGAATATTGGTGTTATCATGAATTCTTCCAATACTATCTAATTAACAGAGTTATGAATACCCAAAGAGCTAACCGGTTTTATGCCAGTTAGCTCTTTTTTAGTTCCAGACTACTTTTATGAATAACAGAAGAAGTATCTTTTCAACAAGTCAATTTTGCTCCTGCATTAAACGAACTAAGTATAAGGAATGAAAACACAAATGAGGTACATCTATTCATAACCCATTTGATACTTATCAACCATTTCAACAACCATTTGATAAACCTGATGTTTATTACCATATTATTCTAATTCACAACATCTTAATCAGACAATAAATATTACAGTAAAATCAGATATAAACAGGGTTATGAGAAAAAGCATCACCATTCATTTATCAGTTTATTTCATCATTTATCCCCGAAATATTTATGGTAAATCAGACAGTAGATTAGAGAGGTACTGAATACAAGAAAACCAATACAGTTTGAAAGATTTGAATTCAAAATATACCAGGATCTTATGTCAACTAATAGTAGGTTTTCAGCAAGTAATCAACATAACATTCAATCTATCCAACATTGTCAACAAAACACCTTATCAACATTTTCAACAATAGAATTCAACAGGCTGTTGATTTTATATTTATCGCAATTACAGATACTTAAGAACATAATACACCATCAATAACTACAGTTATGAGCATAGGACTAACAAATCAAATCATACAGAATAAAAGGGTAATCAACACAATTAACAAAACAGTTCTCAACTGGTTGTTGATAGGAGAGAAGAGCTTATTTCAGCCTCAAAAAGACTGTTTAGTTTTTCCAAATAGTCAATCCGGAAGTAGTTTAAATCTGCTGCAAACTTTCATTTATAGAAATTACTCTCGGGTGCAGCGGTTTTTAACCGCTGATTCTAATAAAATATTCTCGCGGTTAAAAACCGCGACATCCGATAGGGAATCTCTCACATGAATCAACAACCACTGAAATATATTACATGTATTAGTGCAATCCGTAGTGCTATATTAAAATAGTAGACGATTAATAATCTAATCAACAGTTTCAACAGTCTGTTTCAACAAGCTGTTAATATTATATCCATCAATATTTCAAGCATTTACATAAACCTAAATTGATAAGGCTTGAACATTATCAACAAATGATGAGACGAATATCCACGGAAAATCTATTTTTAGATGCCCCTGGAATATCATCAATGATTTTATTTTGTATTTACCTGAATTACAGAAAAATGAAAAGAAGAATAGGAGGGAGGAGGGGAGTTATCAACCATTCACCCGATGACTTTATATCACCGGATGAATAGAGTATTATAATTTACTTTTTCAACTGCTTAAAGAAGTCCCAGATGACGATTCCGGCAGTAACGGAAACATTCAAGGAGTGTTTTGTTCCGAATTGAGGCAATTCAATACAACCATCAGAGTTACTCACCACCTCCTGTTGAACACCTTTCACCTCATTTCCCAGGATAACCGCGTATTTCTTATCCGTATCCAATACCAGTTCTGTCAACATGGTACTGTTTTCAACCTGTTCTATTGAAAAGACTGTGTAACCATTCTCTTTCAGCTCATTAACGGCATCCATTGTCTCTTCTCGGTATATCCAGTCAACGGTATCTTCAGCACCCAGGGCGGTTTTATGAATCTCAGGTTGTGGGGGAGTAGCGGTAATTCCACATAGATAGATGGCTTCCACCAGAAAAGCATCAGAAGTTCTAAACACAGAACCCACATTATTCAAACTTCTAACGTTGTCTAATACAACAATTAACGGAATCTTATCAACCTGCTTAAACTCATCTTTTGACAAACGGTTTAACTCAGTGATTTTCAGTTTTCTCATATTATTGGTAACTTACAATAGTATATAGGATTTTATCATGCTAAAAACAGCTTTCAACAGTAGATTATGCTATTTACCGCATTATAAATAGGGTTTGTATTAGCATTATTCCTGATCATGATAAACAAATCCGGAATGATAACAGTTATTCTATTGATATAGTGATATATAAAGTAGTTTGTAACAATATTGACTAATCATTGAAATCCTGTTGAAAAAGGTTTGAAACTAATTGATGAAAAATGAAAAGTTTTCCTTGCATCATATAGGAACTATTACTATAGCAGATAAGCTATCAAATCTCCAAATTAGTTTTTCCTTTTTTGTTTTTTTCTTTTTAACGGCAAATTTGCGGGTTATCAATAGGCTAAGCCATCGAAAGTTTTTAAATTTGTATCTTATAAACTCACTGTTGAAAAGAATCTAAGGCAAAGAAAATCAAATTATTCGACATAATGAAACATGTTGACAAAGTGAAATTCCTATTGATAACTCACTCCTGACATCTTTCTGAAATATATTTGTCAACTCTATCAACAGTCTATTATAATAATCATCTCTTTTATTTCATTTAATCTATTAATAAATATAATAAGTATGAGTGTTGACATTTCAAAGGGATACGTTGATGTTCCGGTGGATGCATCTTTGAATCTTCCCGAAGAAATCAATAAGCTGAAAAAAGAAAAGAATGCAATCATATTGGCGCACTACTACCAGCGCGACGAAATGCAGGATATTGCCGATTATGTTGGGGATAGTCTGGCACTTGCACAATGGGCTGCCAAAACCGATGCAGATATCATAGTGCTTTGTGGGGTACACTTTATGGGAGAGACGGCAAAAATACTTTCTCCGCAAAAGAAAGTGCTGGTTCCTGACCTTAATGCGGGTTGTTCACTGGCCGACAGTTGTCCTGCACAGGAGTTTTCAGATTTTGTAGCCCGTCACCCCGACCATACCGTGGTTTCGTATGTAAATACAACTGCTGCGGTAAAAGCTGTAACCGATGTGGTGGTTACCTCTACCAATGCAAAGGTAATTATCGATAGTTTCCCCGAGGATGAGAAATTGATATTCGGACCGGACCGCAACCTCGGAAATTATCTGAATAGCGTGACGGGCCGCAAAATGCTGTTGTGGGATGGCGCCTGCCACGTACACGAGCAATTCTCTGTAGAGAAAATCATTGAACTGAAGAAACAATATCCGGAAGCCATTGTACTGGCTCACCCTGAATGTAAACAGGTCGTGTTGACATTGGCTGATTTTATCGGTTCTACGGCTGCCTTGCTGAGATATGCGACTAATACTGACTATAAACAGTTTATCGTTGCTACTGAATCAGGTATTATCCATGAAATGAAGAAACACAATCCGGATAAAGAATTTATTCCGGCACCTCCGAATGACAGCACCTGTGGATGCAACGAATGTAGCTTTATGCGTCTGAATACGCTGGAAAAACTTTACAACTGCCTGAAATACGAATTACCGGAAATCACGGTAGAGGAGGAGATACGGGTAAAAGCGGTAAAATCCATTCACCGGATGCTCGATATTTCTGAAAAACACGGTTTATAAATCTGCATTTTGCGATTAATTCTGTTTTGTTATTAATCCAAATCAGGGTTTGGTTTGTTTAATAACTTGTCAGCAATTATCCAACAGATTAAATATCAAAGAAAAACAATATGCGTTTTCGAATTTCAGAATCAGAATCGGCTCTGTTTCCCAAAGAGTGCCTGTGTAAGTTGAATCACGATAAAAAAGGTTTGACCATAGGTTTACCCAAAGAAGAACATGAGTTTGAAAAAAGGCTTGCTTTAACCCCCGAATCGGTTCAATTACTAATCGAAGCAGGTCATCAGGTTATAGTCGAATCAGAAGCGGGTTTGGGTATAAACTATTCCGATTCAAAATTCAGTGAAGTAGGAGCGACTATTGTTCAAAACAAAGCCGAAGTTTTTGAAGCGGATATTGTCATGAAAATTAAACCTCCTACCCCCAAGGAGGTTGATTTATTGAAGGAAAACTCAACTCTTTTTTCATTATTGCAGCTGGCTAATTACTCACCTAAAAGTATCGAAAAGCTACTTAAAAAGCGGGTAAATGCTGTGGCTTATGAGATGATGGCCGATAATAAACTGAGTTTTCCGGTAGTCAATTCCATTAGTGAAATTGAAGGTTCTGCAGCCATTTTGATTGCAGCCGAATTGCTCAGTAACGAGAGTGGGGGAAAAGGTATTTTGCTGGGAGGATTACCCGGAGTATCACCTACTGAAGTAGTTATATTGGGTGCCGGTATTGCCGGTTCTGTGGCAGCCAGGGCAGCTGTTGCTTTAGGTGCTTCAGTAAAAGTTTTCGATAATGACATCAGTAAGCTCAGGGATATACAACGAAATCTGGGTAGAACGTTATACACTTCAACTTTTCATCCAAGTGTATTAAAGAATATTCTCAAAACAGCAGATGTTGTAATAGGAACTCTTAAATACATTACAGGAACCAAAGGCTTTATAGTTACCGAAGACTACGTTCGGGAAATGAAAAAAGGTGCGGTAATTATAGACCTGAGTGTTGATCAGGGCGGATGTTTCGAGACTTCAGAATGTGATTTTTCAAAGAATGGTTCTATTTTTGAGAAGTTTGGAGTGCTTCATTATTGTGTGCCCAATATATCTTCCAGAGTGTCCCGTACAGCATCTATTGCGCTGAGTAACATCTTTGTACCTCTGTTACTGGATATCGGTGAAGTAGGTGGGATTAATGATAAAATCAAAATGGACTTAGGGTTTCGTCATGGTGTATATGTGTACAATGGAAAATTGGTCAACACACCAATGGGACACCATTTTAATCTTCCGGCACACGATATAGGACTATTTTTATCTGCATTCTGATAGATACCATATAGAATATAAAAAAGGATTGTTTCACGGGAAACAATCCTTTTTTATTTAATGAGTTAGGTTTGGATTAATGAGCTTCCAGCCAGTTTTTGCCAAATCCGCCATCCACTTTGAGAGGAACCGATAGGGGGAATGCCCGTTCCATTTCTTCGATGACTATTTTTTCTACTTTTTCTTTTTCACTATCCAGTACACTGAAGTTTAATTCGTCATGTACTTGCAGAATCATTTTGGATTGAATGTTTTCTTCTTTGAATCTCCGGTAAATATTTACCATGGCAATCTTAATGATATCGGCTGCAGTTCCCTGGATAGGAGCATTAATCGCATTTCGCTCGGCATATCCTCTCACTATGGAATTACCGGAGTTAATATCAGGTAGCATCCGTTTGCGATTGAGTAGGGTAGTGACATAACCATCCTTTTTAGCCTGGTGAATGATATTATCCATATACTCTTTAATCTGTGGATAGGTAGCGAAGTACCCTTCTATCAGCTCTTTAGCTTCTGCGCGGGGAATGGTTAACCGTTCCGCTAAACCAAATACGGATACTCCGTAAATGATACCAAAGTTTGCTGTTTTTGCTTTGCGACGCATGTCTTTTGTCACCTCTTCAATGGGTACTTTATAAATTTTCGCTGAAGTTGCAGCATGTATATCCTGTTCTGACTTGAAAGCTTCTACCATATTCTTATCCTGACTCAGGTGAGCAATGATACGAAGCTCTATCTGAGAATAGTCAGCTGAAAAGAATGAACATCCTTCATCAGCAATAAATGCTTTACGAATTTCT
>JAUZOF010000004.1 GCA_030706585.1 Bacteroidota bacterium | reverse complement strand
TGTATCAGTGGATTGGGGTGAGCATCTCTATTTTCTCCTTTTACCTCCTCTCTCAGGCAGGCAAAAGAGAGGGAATTCATTTCCGGAGCAACAAATGGATTTTCTTCATGGTAATGGGGACGACCACAGGAGCCCTGAGCGGACTGTACGATAAATACCTGTTGAAAAGTTTCGACCCGATGACCGTGCAGGTATGGTACACCTTTTACCAGTTTGCCATCATGGCGGTTATCCTGATGATTATGTGGTATCCGCAACGTAAGAAGTCAACCCCGTTTGAGTGGCGCTGGAGTATCATCCTGATATCGCTGTTCCTTTGTATGGCTGACTTCGTCTATTTTTACGCATTAAGTTTTGACGACTCGATGATTTCAATTGTCTCGATGGTACGCCGCAGCGGTGTGGTGGTGTCGTTTATTTGCGGAGCGCTATTCCTCCGGGAAAAAAACATCAAAAGCAAAGCTATCGACGTGCTATTGGTATTGTTGGGAATGTTTTTCTTATATTTGGGTTCGAAATAAAACGACCTATGAAAAAACTGTTTTTCGCGCTGACAATGGCAGCTTTCACGCTGAATGCTCCGGCTCAATATATCTCTCCGTTTTTCACCTGTATGCCTGAAGATATTGCCGACTACCTGAATGCGGCAAACCGGAAAGATTTGATTGACCTGTACAAAGCCGGAAAAACGGCCAAAGTGGAAAATCTGCTGAAAGGGCAATCGGAGTTGAAAGAGCTGGCAGACGACCAACTTACGCTTCAGATGAACGAATCATCCCTCTTCCAGATGAAACTGCTGCCCCTCAACGATACAGCCAAAGTGATCGCAGTTATCCGGACAGCTTGCGCACCGGCTTGTGACAGCAAGATTAGTTTTTTCACCTCCAACTGGAAAAGCCTGAAGGTTTCGGATATTATGCCCAATATTGCTTTAGCCGATTTTATCGTAGCGGACAAGAAATCCCCGGAAACATTGGAACTTCTGGATATTCCATTTTTCAGTTATGCTTTTGCAAAAGACAAAAGCGAACTAATCGTCACGCTTGATATCAAGAACTTTCTCAGTAAAGAGGATTTCAAGAAAATTGAGCCGCTTATCAAACCGGCAATCACCCTCCATTGGAATAAAGGGACATTTGTCAAAGATTAATCAGAAAGAATTATAGAAAAAAATAAGTAGAGACGTACTATGGCAGAAAAAGAGACGCGCCATGGCACGTCTCTACTTATTTTACTTGTATTGGATGGCCAATACCTTTCGCACCACATCGGGAGTCACCAGCCCCCGGTCGCCAATGGCCGTCCATCTCCGGCTTTCAAACCGCTGGGCAATCACCTCAATTGTCTCTTCCGGAATATAGTATTCACTCAGTTTTGTCTTCACATCAAGTGAACGGAAGAACTCCTCGGTGCGGTTAATCGCAGCTTCAGCCCGCTCCTCTTCCGAGCCTTCGCGAATGCCCCACACCCGTGCCCCATACTGGAGTAGCTTGGCTTTTTTCTCCTCTTTCAACACTCTGAAAATGCCGGGAAAAACCACAGCCAATGTCTGCCCATGATCCAGCCCGTGTAACACGGTCAGTTCGTGCCCAATCAAATGGGTCGCCCAATCATCGGGAACACCGGAGCCAATCAAACCGTTCAGCGCCATAGTGGCGCACCACATCAGCGTGGACATCGCATTGTAATCGGCAGGGTTGGCATAAACAGCGGGGGCAACCTCAACGAGCGTTTGCAGGATAGATTCGGCAAAACGGTCCTGCAACGGCGCATTTGCCGGATAGGTCAGGTATTGCTCCAACACATGGGCAAAAGCATCCACAATCCCATTCGCCACCTGACGCTTGGGTAAAGTGCCTGCGGCATCAGGCAGCAATACCGAAAACTGCGGGAAGGTATTGGGGGACGAAAAGGCGAACTTTTCCTGTGTCTCCACCCGCGAAACTACCGCCCCATTGTTCATCTCTGAACCGGTTGCCGGCAACGTCAATACTACTCCAAACGGCAGCGCGGCTTTCACCTCTTTCCTGCGGGAAAGTATATGCCACGGATCCTCACCTTCGTAAAGCGCCGCCGCTGCGATAAACTTCGTGGCATCAATCACCGAGCCACCTCCTACTGCGAGCAGAAAATCAACCTTTTCGGCCTTGATCAGTTCCACCGCTCTCATTGCCGTCTCGTAGTGGGGATTGGGTTCGATGCCGCCAAATTCCAGCACCTGATAACCATCCAACGCCGATTTTACCTGATTATACACGCCATTTTTGAAAATGCTGCCTCCACCATAGATCAACAGCACTTTCTGATCTTTATCGATTTGCCCCGGCAGTTGCTTCAACTGATCTTTCCCAAACAGGATTTTCACCGGATTGTAAAATTCAAAGTTTTCCATATATCCCTCTACTTTTGAAGTAAATAATTTGATTAACACAAAGATAATCCATTTGCCTGCGAGTGCTTCTTTGAATAACGGAAGAAAATGCGATTTTGATGAAAGCCATTGCGCAACCTGTGATCGTCATTGCGCAGGCGAAGAATATCATTGCGCGACTGAAGATGGTCATTGTGTGACCTGTGGAGATCAATGCGTGAGCAACAAATGTCATTGTGTCAGATGCGAAAGCCACTGTGCGTCCGACGAATGTCATTGTGTCAGTGTCGAAGGTCATTGTGCGACCGCCGGAGACCACAGTATGATCGTCGGTGGTCACTGTGCGAATGTCGGAGGCCATTGTTTGACCGTCGGAGCTCAATGCGATAGTTTTGTATTTTTAAGTTGAAGAATCCGTTCTCCTAAATTGATGACAGAAAGTTGTATTCCCTTTTTTCGTACTTTTGTCCATATAAATACGATTGCATGGAATCAAATTTCGATATACGCGAGCAAAAGCTTTCGGAGAAAGAGAAGGATCTGGATAAAGTCCTTCGCCCGCTATCTTTCGATGACTTTAGTGGTCAGGATAAGGTAGTGGAAAATCTCAAAGTCTTTGTAAAAGCGGCCAGTATGCGAGGCGAATCGCTCGACCACGTTCTGCTCCACGGCCCTCCCGGATTGGGAAAAACCACCCTCTCGAATATCATTGCCAATGAACTGAATGTTGGGTTTAAGGTGACTTCAGGGCCGGTACTGGACAAACCCGGTGACCTGGCCGGTATTCTCACCAGCCTGGAGCCCAACGACGTGCTTTTCATCGATGAAATTCACCGCCTGAGCCCGGTCGTGGAAGAGTATTTGTACTCGGCGATGGAGGATTACCGCATCGACATCATGCTGGATAAAGGTCCGAGTGCGCGTTCCATCCAGATCGAACTGAGTCCGTTTACCCTGGTCGGCGCCACTACTCGGAGCGGTTTGCTGACCAGCCCGCTGCGTGCCCGTTTCGGGATCAACAGTCACCTCGAGTATTATGACAACGAAGTGTTGGTCTCCATCATCGGTCGTTCTGCCGCGATCTTACAAACTCCCTGCACGGAGGAGGCGGCCGGAGAGATTGCCTCCCGGAGCCGCGGAACTCCCCGTATCGCCAACGCACTGCTGCGTCGCGTGCGAGATTTTGCTCAGGTCAAAGGCAATGGAAAAATCGATATCGCCATTGCCCGATATGCCCTCGAAGCACTCAATATTGATAAATACGGTCTGGACGAAGTCGATAACAAGATCCTGCTCACGCTCATCGATAAATTCAAAGGCGGTCCCGTCGGGCTAACCACCATCGCTACTGCACTGGGTGAAGATGCGGGTACAATCGAAGAGGTTTACGAACCGTTCCTGATCAAGGAGGGTTTCCTCAAACGTACTCCCCGTGGGCGTGAAGCCACCGACCTGGCTTACGAGCACCTCAACCGGAAAAGATTTTCGGAGCAGGGAAGTTTGTTCTAAGACCTCTCCCCTGTCCCTCTCCAAAGGATAGAGACAGGGGAGTTACATGCAAGCAGTGATAACAGTTTCAATGATACAAAAGTCATTTTCGACATACCTCTTATGACGTACGACTTACATCTTACCACTCAATTATGTCAATGAAAAAACTGGCTAAGGATACCGTGATTTACGGTCTTAGCAGCATTTTTGGGAAATTCCTCAACTGGTGTCTGGTTCCACTTTACACCCGTCAATTAGGCTCCACCGCCGAATACGGAATGGTCACGAATATGTATAGCTGGACGGCTTTGATTCTGGTCATCCTGACCTTCGGTATGGAAACCGGCTTTTTCCGTTTTGCCAATAAATCGGATAAAAATCCGATTACGGTGTATTCTACCTCTGTCCTGTTTATCGGTGCTCTGTCATTGTTGTTTGCCGGAAGTAGCATACTCCTGGCTCCGATGCTTGCCGCTCCATTAGGTTATGGTAACCACACGGAATACATTTTTCTGTTGGCAATAATCGTATCTATCGATGCATTCAGCGCCATACCTTTTGCTTATCTGCGTTATAAAAACAGACCGATAAGATTTGCATCTATCAAAATGCTGTTCATTATCCTGTTTATTGCGCTTAACCTCTTCTTCCTGATATTTTGCCCTGCAATCCACAAATCCCATCCGGAATGGATATCCTGGTTCTACCGACCCGACTACGGCGTGGGGTATATCCTGATATCGAACCTGATTGCTACAGCGGTGATGATGCTGGCGTTAATACCTGAGCTACTCGGATTCAAATATGTATTGGATAAAAGCCTGTTGAAAGAGTTGGTAAAATACAGTTTTCCGTTATTGATCCTGGGAATTGCCGGAATTTTTAATCAGGTAGCCGATAAAATCCTCTTTCCATTCCTGATCCCGGACGAAAAAACCGCGATGGAGCAACTGGGGGTATATGGGGCAAACTTTAAAATTGCAGTCGTAATGGTAATGTTTACCCAGGCTTTCCGATTTGCATACGAACCATTCGTTTTTTCCAAACAAAAAGGAGCCGATAGCAAGAAATTATATGCTGATGCAATGAAATATTTCATTATCGCATCATGCCTTATCTACCTGGGGATCATGTTCTATATGGACCTGTTGAAGTACATCATTGCTCCCGATTATTTTGAAGGACTGCGGGTAGTACCGATTGTGATGATCGGGCAATTTTTGTTCGGGGTTTATTTTAATCTATCCTTCTGGTACAAACTGACCGATGAGACCAAATATGGGGCTTATTTTTCCGTTTTGGCGTGTGTATTGACCATTCTGCTCAACGTATTGTTTGTGCCTAAGTACGGTTATATCGCCTGCGCATGGGCATCGTTGATCAGCTATCTGATCATAACGATCATGTCATACTTCATCGGACAAAAGCACTACCCCGTCCAATACGATCTAAAGCGCATCGGACTCTATACGTTGATTACGTTGGGGCTTTATGCAGCCTATATGCTGGTTGATTTACAATCCATCCCATTGAATATGGCTTACAGAACCCTATTGATCTCGGTATTCATCTATTATATGATTAAAAACGATCTGCCGCTAGACCAAATTCCGCTTGTCAATAAATTAGTAAAACAATAAACTCTTATCCTTCATAAATACCGGAGCCGCAGTGTCTAAAGCATTGCGGCTCTGTTGTTTTACGCAATTATTAATTAACTCTTTAGGCTCAACAAACCCCGAAACTTTGTTGTTTTTAATTAGCACCTAAACCTGATTTACCATAAACAGGTCTGACCTTTGAATCGCTAATATTGAATACCATTTCAATCACATTCCGTTAAAGACGATATTCCTTTTTACCGCTGACATTTCTCCATTTATACCTAAACCAAATACTATAAGCTATGAAAAAGCATTTTCTAAACACACTTGTGGCTATCTCATTCCTGGTAGGAGGAACAGCTATTTTTATGCAAAGTTGTTCGAATGACGAATCCGCCCTGAACGCATTATCTTCCAATGAAGTACAGTTACGCTCTGCCAATGCTTCTGACAATGGAGCAAAATATGTTCCCAACGAAGTAATCGTAAAATTTAAAGCCGGAGCTTCGGCTACGGCACGTGAAAATGCACTCAACCATGTCAACGCCCAGGTTGCCGAAAAAATCCTCACTCACGCCATGAAACATGCCGGTGATAATGATGGTGTCGTATTGCTTAAAGTTCCTATGTCTTCCCTGGATGCTGTTGGTATAATGAAAAAGCTGGAAGGCGTTGAATACGCTGAGCCCAATTATATTTATACCACTGATGCTTCTTCTATCCCAAATGATCCGTATTACACCAATGGTTCATTGTGGGGAATGTACGGTGATGCAACGACACCTAAAAACCAATACGGATGTCAGGCGGGAGAAGCCTGGGCTAAAGGTTATACCGGCTCAGCTTCAGTTTATGTGGGAATTATTGATGAAGGGTACATGTACACCCATGAAGATCTTTCTGCAAATGTCGGTACAAATCCAGGGGAAATACCTGGTGATGGCATAGACAATGACGGTAATGGCTACATTGATGACGTGTATGGCTGGAACTTTGTCAATGGCAACAATCAAATATTCAATAGTTCAGGGGATGCACACGGCACACACGTTGCCGGCACTATTGGTGCAGTAGGTGGAAATGGCAAAGGTGTCGCCGGCGTTTGCTGGAACATAAAATTCCTCAGTGGCAAGTTCCTGGGTAAAAATGGAGGAACTACCACCAATGCGATCAAAGCGGTGGATTATTTCACCACTTTGAAATTGAAAGGTGTAAACATTATCGCAACCAATAACTCCTGGGGCGGTGGCGGATTCTCCCAATCCTTGCAGGATGCCATTGGAAGGTCGAATAATGCAGGGATACTATTTATTGCAGCAGCGGGCAATGAAAGCCGTAATATCGACGCAACACTATCCTATCCGGCTGCTTATCCAAACGCAAATATAATATCTGTCGCTGCCATTATGAGCAATGGTGGATTAGCCAGTTTCTCTAACTATGGTGCAACCAATGTCGATCTTGGCGCTCCGGGATACGGAATTTATTCAAGTGTACCAATTTCAAAGAAAGGACAGGTTACTTCCGGTTACGCCAGCTATAGTGGCACCTCCATGGCCACTCCCCATGTCACTGGAGCCGTTGCTCTCTATTATTCCATTCACCCCAATGCCTCAATTGCTGAAATTAAAAATGCGATCCTGAGCAGCACAATTCCGACTTCCTCCCTCAGCGGTAAATGCCTTACAGGAGGAAGGTTGAATGTAGGTGGGTTTTGATCATAGTCCTATCAAATAAATAGCAAATGCCAAACGCCCAAAACTAATACCGGTTTTGGGCGTTTTAGTTGAAAGACCTGACTAATGCCGGCATACTCCCCGATAGTTATCCGCGAAGCTTTACCTTATGACAATGAGGGTTTATTGCAATTAACCGCTCTGACACCAATGAAAGGGAATGTCACCCTTCGCGTGGACAGGAAGCCTGATTTCTTTAGGTTACTGCGCCAACGCGGTCCTTTCTTCACTTTTGTAGCGGAATGTGACGGTCATATTATTGGTTCAGGGTCTATTTCAGAAATGGCCGTATATATTCAGGGCAAAGAAGAAAAGGCCTATTACTTGGGAGATTTCAAAGTACATCCTGATTTCCGATGCTCAACCGTTGCAGTACGGTTGGCTAAAGCAACTATTGAGAAACTGCATGCGTTAAATGCGAATCTGATTTTTTGTGCCATAACGACGGGTAACAAAGCCATTGTGCCATTCTTTCAGGGGCGGTTGTACTTTCCGTTGGGTCTGGATGCGGGAAAGTTTAATGTCTTTCAGATTATTCCTTCGCCATTAAAAATGAAGCCGGATAAATATCAAATCGTAGAGGTTTTGGCAAATCCGGATGTGGCCGGATTTCTGGATAGATTCATGATGAAGTACCAATTTGCCCAGATTCAAAGTGAAACAAATCTCAGGGAATGCCGGATCATAACAGCTGTTTGCGGTAAGGAAGTTGTTGCAGCAATCGCTCTGGCAAATCCGGATGAATGGAAGCAAGAGGTATTGTTAAAGGTGAAGAGTTTGCAGAAGATAATGCTCGCGACAGTAAATGCTTTACCGGGTCTTTGTTTCCCCCGGTTAAACATGCCTGTACGGGTATTGTACATCCGGTCATTTACCTGTAAAATCGGTCATGAAAAAGCATTGGAATTGCTCGTAAGCCGGGCCCGGAATATTGCTTTTGAAGAAAAGTTTCACTTCCTATCCATCGGATTGCACGAAAAGAATACTTATCTGAAACTTTTCCGTGCCCCGCTTCACATTACCCTTGAGTCCAATATGTATATCGGCTCAATGAAAAATGAGACAGATAAAATCGTTTCCCTGTTACACAGCCCCCCCTTTCTGGACTATTCATTGATATAAAAAACAGTCACATGGGCAGCAAAACTACACTATTTTGCCATGAAAGCGCGAAATGCCACGAACAGATGATCGCCGTGGAGAAGCGAACGAAACTACGGGTGATTAGTTATTCCCCGTCTGTAACGAGCCGAAATACGACAATCGTGTTTGTTGGGGGATTGTCCACAATCCCGGAGAGTTTCGGTAGTGTGATCTATGAACTGACCCGTGATTACCCTTTTCACTACATCGAAACCCGTGACCACGCCTCTTCGCAGGTGAATGGAAGCGGCAAGTTTGATATTATCACATCCGGACTTGATATTGTGGCGATTATTCAGACCCTGGGATTGATACACGAGAATTATATACTGATAGGATATTCCATGGGAGTTCCCGTCATTGTCGAGAGTTATCGTTTTCTTAAAGCCAAACCCCGCCAGATGGTCTTTGTCGTTCCTACACCTGTTTTTCATTATCCTAACTGGAGTCTGAAACTAATCAAAGCGACCCTGGGATTTGAGCGTATTACATTGAAATCTTTCGCAAAATGGTACCTGCGCAATTTTATTATCAACAAACGGGACGACGCGGAGATGGTGAATATCTCGGCTAAAGCGCTAGATAGTGCCGACGTGGTCAAGCTTAAAAAAACGGTGTTGGCGATTGCCGGTTATGAAATCTGGAATACGTTAGAGACAGTTCATTGTCCGGTATTGGTACTAGCAGCTACCAAGGATACCTTTCATATACACGATGAAATCCTGAGAATCGTTTCTATACTCAAAGACTGCTCCTATATCGATCTGGAAACCAATAAACGTACGCATGGTGTTGAGGCAGCGTTGTTGATTAGGGAATATATCCGATAGAATTGTTTAAGTTTTCAAACTGTATAATTTCAATTCAGACTTGCATTTTTGATGTTCGCTGTCTAAGACTGTTATGGTTTTAGGAGCTCTCCTATCTCAAACCTAAACTAGTTTACCTTTTGAGTGAACTGGTTTAGCATTAAGGTCCCCCTTTGATGCAAAGCATAAAAAAGGGCTTCACCTAAGCAAAGCCCTTATAATTTCTTATCCGTGAAAATCCGTGTTGCGCAGCATCCGTGTCATCCGTGTGCCTACATCAAAACTCCCCCATCACCCTTACATTCAGCTGACGTGAAGTCAGGTAGTTGGGCACGGCGTACTGGTTGCTGTTGATGTCCGTTACCCAGTAGTAGGAGTTGGTGTTTTTGATATCGAGCAGGTTGAAGACATCCACGCCGAGGGAGATATTTTTGAAATAACGGAGGACAGGTTTCTTCATCCACTTGTCTTCGCCCCCGACCAGCTGGCGGGTAAGGCCGATATCCACGCGGCGGTAAGCCGGTGTGCGGAAATAGTTTCCGGCAAATTCCTGGTGCGGTGCCGTCACTGGAAGTCCTTTGGCCCAAATCATCTTCAGGTTGAGTTTGTATTTCGGATTGGTGGGCCAGTAGTCCTGGAAGAACATGGTAAAGCTGGCGGTCTGGTCGGTCGGCAACGGCATTTTGATACCGTTGATGTTTTCTTCCGATTTCATCCACGAAAAGCTGATCCAGGAATCGGTACCGGGGACAAATTCGCCGAAGAGTTTGCAGTCAAGTCCGGTCGCATATCCGTCAGCCATATTCTTACCGGCATAGCGGACGCGCACATTGTCCACCACGTAAGGAATCAGGTTGCTCAGCTTTTTGTAATAGCCCTCCACCGTCAGCTTGTAGGGACGACCGTTGTGATTAAAGGTATAGTCGCTACCCAGCACCAATTGCACCGACTTTTGCGACTTGATATCGGAATTAAGCCGGATGTGCGAGTTTCCATTCGCATCGGTATAGGTTTCCCGGAATTCTTTATAAAAAGGAGCCTGATAGTAAATACCACCGGCAGCGCGGAAGGTAAACTCTTTTTTCCAGGCCGGAATCCACGCTGCGGAGAAGCGCGGGCTGAATATCCATTCGTTATTGAAACTCCAGTAGGAAGCACGTACACCGCCCGTAACCGAAAAGACACCGTAATCGCCACGCAGTTTATAGGTATCCTGCAGATAGGTGGAAAAGCGGTGGTTGGTAACGGTTGTATCGGGTCGGCTCAGGTTGTAGTAGATGTTGACGCCATTGCCGGAATAGGGCAACGAATAACCGGCAGAGTCGCGCATTTCCCACTCACTGATTTTATCGCGAAAATACTCCGATTGCAGGTTTAAACCCCATTGCAGGCGGTTGTTTTCCCAGTTGCGGATCCCCTGGTGACCGACCGACAGCACGCGGGCGTAAAGGCGGTTGCGGGTGTGTTGCATGTAAGTTCCTACTCCGACGGTTTGCTCTTCGGTCACAGTACCTGTCGATGTATCACCGGTCACATCGCTCAACCAGTATTGTCCCGAAATATCGTAAGTTTCCTTCTCACGGGTGATAAAGCCGGAAGTCAGCAACTTCAGTTCGGTCTCTTTGTTGGGGTGGTAATTCAAGGAGAGGGTTCCGAATCCGGTTTCAAACAAATCCTGCTCCTGTCCGTCAAAATAGACTTTGAAGCGTTTGGTTTCGGACAATGTACCGAAGGAGGTATTGCGCTCCTGCGGGATAAAGTTGTATTTATTTTGGGAAATGTTCCCCAGTAAACTCACATCGGTCTTGTCATTGAACGTATAGGTCAGATAGGTCTGGTAATCGAAGAATGAGGGGTTATATTCCCCCTTGGTATCGAGCGTCCCGAGCAAAGAGCGGTTTTGTTTGTAACGGATGCCGTGCATTTGGGTAAATTTACCGGACGAGGTGCCGACATAAGCCGTCCCGCCCAACAGGCTGGCAGAGACAGCGCCTTCAAAGGCTTTCGGCTTTTTGTAGGTGATATCCAGTACCGACGACATCTTGTCGCCATAGCGTGCTTCAAATCCGCCGGCAGAGAAATCGACAGAACCCACCATATCAGGGTTGATGATGCTTAATCCCTCCTGCTGTCCGGCCCGTACCAATAGCGGACGATAGACCTCCACACCGTTAATATAGACCAGGTTTTCGTCAAAGTTACCACCCCGCACCGAGTATTGCGAACTCATTTCGTTATTGGAATGCACTCCGGCGAAGGTCACAATCAGTGATTCGATGTTGCCCCCCGCGGCATCCGGAAGGAATTTCACCTTACTTGCATCAATCTTCTGCATCATATCCATCTGGCGGCGCATAGCCGTAACGGTAAGCGTCTTCAGTTCGGTAGAGGATGATTCCATTTTCACATTCAGGAAAACCCGTCTGGCCGGTTTGATCAGCGTCCGGCTAATCTTTTTATACCCCACGCAGGAATAGACCAGCACCACGGTATCTTTGTCCGGAACTGCTATTTCGTAGAAGCCGTTTTCTTTGGTTACGATGCCGTTGGGAGAGTTCCACTGCTGCACATGTACTTTTTCCAGACTGTGATTATCGGCATCGGTCACATATCCGGAGATAAAGATTTTCTTTTGGGAAAATAGAGTGGTGGCAATAAGCAGGGAAAGAAGTATGAGTTGTATTTTCTTCATTTGAATGGATTTATGGCAAACAGATGCTGCGCAATACAGATTTTACAGATTGATTAACGTCAAAACTTATAACAAAGTATTTTGCCGTTCTGATTGACTTTACAAAAATATTCTTTTTCCTTGTATAAATGGCAAACTAACCGGCAATCGGTTTAACGGGAGGGATTTGCTCATTATCTCAATATGTTTATTATCTGATTTATTTTATCTTTGCACCAAGATGAAATTCTTAGCAACCATATTATCCCTTTACATCCTCGCACTGACTATCTATCCTTGCATAGATAAGCCGGGAGATAATGTTTTGTGCAAAACCTCGATAACAAAAGCCTCTTCAGATAATCACAATAATAGCGACGACAATTGCACTCCGTTCTGCACTTGTACTCATAGCGCTCCACTGATGATTAATCACTATCATTACTTTGACTTCAAACCGGTAATCATGGTGCAAAAGTGCATTGTTGCTTACACGGCATCGTATATTTCTTCCCATTACAACTCCTTCTGGCAACCGCCTAAGCTGGGTTAGTCTCTTTTCTTTTTTTACAGGATTGTAGTTTCAATATATTGAGACGAACAACCTTATGTAATGCATTTGTCTCCTCTTTTTGGATATAATGTGCATTGCCATTCCTATTCACATTTGCCTAACTCAATTTCTTTTCAAAATGATAGCACGTATCATTCAATTTTCGATTAAGAATAAATTCATTATCGGACTGTTTGTGGTGGCGCTAATCGCGTGGGGTGGCTACTCGCTCACCCGCCTGCCGGTGGATGCAATTCCCGACATCACCAACAATCAGGTCCAGATTATTTCCCTTGCCCCTTCGCTTGCCGTTCAGGAAGTGGAAGGCATGGTCACGGCTCCCATCGAAGTAGCTGTGGCCAATATCCCCGACATCGTGGAGCTCCGTTCTATTTCCCGCCTCGGGCTGTCGGTGATTACCGTTGTTTTCAAAGATAACGTCAATGTTTACTGGGCACGGCAGCAGCTCTCGGAACGGCTGAAAGAGGCCGAAGAGCAAATTCCTGCCGGACTGGCAAAGATTGAACTGGCACCGATTTCCACCGGGCTGGGTGAAATCTACCAATACCGTCTTTCGGTGGATAAGGCGCATGAAAAACGCTATACGCCGATGGAGCTCCGCACGCTTCAGGACTGGGTGGTTCGCCGTGCCATGCTCGGAACGCCCGGTGTCGCCGACATCAACAGCTACGGCGGTTTTGTCAAGCAGTACGAAATCGCGGTCAATCCCGACCGGCTTCGCAGTATGAACATTACGCTGACCGATATCTTCGACGCACTGGAAAAGAACAACGAGAATACCGGTAGCGCCTACATCGACAAAAATCCGACCTCATACTTTATCCGTAGTCTCGGATTGATGAAGAATAAAGAGGATATTGAGAAAATCGTGGTTAAAACCAATCCGTCAGGCATGCCGGTACTGATTCGCGATGTGGCCACTGTCCAGTATGGAAACGCTACCCGCTACGGTGCATTGGTCATCGATACGACCGAGGCAGTAGGCGGTGTGGTGATGATGCTCAAAGGCGCCAATGCGCACGAAGTGGTTGACAATGTGGAAAACCGTATCGAATCTATTCAGAAGTCTTTGCCCGATGGAGTGAAAATCGAGCCTTACCTCAACCGTTCCGACCTGGTGGGAAGAGCCATCGGCACCGTCTCCCGAAACCTGATTGAGGGAGCGCTCATTGTAATTTTCGTCCTGATTCTCTTATTGGGAAATATGCGGGCGGGGCTGATTGTGGCATCGGTGATTCCGCTGTCGATGCTCTTTGCCATTGCGATGATGAACCTCTTCGGCGTATCGGGCAATCTGATGAGCCTTGGCGCCATCGACTTTGGGCTGATTGTGGACGGGGCAGTAATTATCGTCGAAAGTGTGGTTCACCGCATCACGATGAGTAAACACCATCACCAGGGCATTACCCGGCTTTCGCAGCAGCAGATGGATGAAAATGTACTCGATTCCGCCAAACGAATGATGAGCTCGGCCACCTTCGGACAGCTGATTATCCTCATCGTTTACCTGCCCATCATGGCATTGGTCGGTATCGAAGGAAAGATGTTCCAACCCATGGCGCAGGTGGTGGCATTTGCCCTGCTCGGAGCGGGAATTTTGTCATTGACCTATGTGCCGGTTGCCTCCTCTATTTTCCTGAGTAAAAAGACGGAACATAAACCAAATTTCTCCGACCGATTGATGGAGAAAATGCAGCAGGCGTTTAGTCCGGTGATTGGGTTTGCCCTGAGACGGAAGTTTGCGGTAACGGTTTCTGCCGTAGTATTGTTCCTCGCCAGTATTTTCCTGTTTACCCGATTGGGAGGCGAATTTATCCCGCAACTGGAAGAGGGGGATTTGGCTGCCGGGGTCATGACTTTACAGGGCGGCTCGCTGACTCACACCGTGGAACAGGTGAAGAAAGCCAATAAAATCCTGCTCGATAATTTCCCCGAAATCAAACATACCGTCTGTAAAATCGGAGCGGGTGAAATCCCGACTGACCCCACGCCAATGGAGACGGGCGACTATATTATTACATTGAAGGATAAAAGCGAATGGACTTCGGCCAAAACCCGCGAAGAGCTGGTGGAAAAGATGCAGGAGAAACTGGTCGCACTGGCCGGGGTGAAATTCGAATTCCAGCAACCGATTCAGATGCGATTCAACGAATTGCTCTCCGGTTCGAAACAGGACATTGCCGTGAAAATTTTCGGTGATGACCTGGACGAGCTGGCAGATAAAGCAGCAAAGGTGGAAAAAATCATCCGCGAGGTAGAAGGAGCCGAAGACATCAATGTGGAAAAAGTAACGGGACTGGCTCAGGTCCAAATCGAATATAACCGTGACCGGCTGGCACAATACGGCCTTTCTGTAGAAGATGTCAATAAAGTATTGCGCGCCGCCTTTGCCGGCAGTCAGGCCGGTGTGGTTTTCGATGGTGAAAAACGGTTTGCACTGGTGGTTCGTCTCGACAAGGATTACCGCCAAAGCCTCGACAATGTACGAGGTCTCTCGGTCGCTCTAGCCAACGGAGGCCAGATTCCGCTGGAGCAATTGGCCAATATTGAAATCAAATCCGGTCCGGCACAGGTATCCCGTGAGAATACGAAACGCCGCATCACCATCGGATTCAATGTGCGCAACCGTGACGTACAAAGCGTAATCAGCGAAGTCTCTTCCCGTATCGACAAGGAAATCAAGCTCCCGACCGGATATTACGTCACTTACGGCGGACAATTCCAGAACCTCGAAGCCGCTAAATCCCGACTGGCACTGGCCGTACCGGTGGCATTGGCACTCATCTTCCTGCTGCTCTTCTTTACCTTCCGCTCGGTGAAGCAATCGCTGCTCATCTTTACCGCCGTGCCGATGTCGGCCATCGGAGGTGTGGTAGCGCTCTGGCTGCGTGGTATGAACTTCTCCATTTCGGCGGGTGTCGGATTTATCGCACTTTTCGGGGTGGCTGTACTCAACGGCATAGTTTTAATTGCAGAATTCAATCGTTTGGAAAAAGACGGTATAACCGATATCACCGAACGGGTACTGAAAGGCCTTCGAATTCGCTTCCGCCCGGTGATCATGACCGCCGGGGTGGCTTCGCTCGGATTTCTGCCCATGGCGATTTCCACATCAGCCGGAGCCGAGGTGCAGAAACCATTGGCCACGGTCGTTATCGGCGGATTGATTACGGCGACTCTGCTCACGCTGGTCGTACTGCCGGTCTTCTACATCTTATTTTCCAAAATTAGTTTCAGGAAAATGATTCAGGGGAAATTCACAAAGACAGCCATGCTGTTCATTATCGGAATCTCTCTTTTCACAACGGGAAGCGCACAAAAGACAGTTCGGGTAAATCTCCAACAAGCCATACAACTGGCGCTCGACAGCAACCTAACCATCCGCTCGTCCGGCTATAATGTCGAAGCGCAAAAAGCACTCAAAGGTGCCGCTTGGGATATCCCGAAAACCGCCATCGAAGGGCAATACGGGCAGTTCAATTCCTGGTCGAAGGACAACAGCTTTACGGTGTCTCAGTCGTTTGCCTTCCCCACGGTATATGCCAACCAAAGCAAACTGGCCAAAGCGAATATCAAAAGCAGCCAGTGGCAGCACCAAAACTCCCGGCTCGAAGTGGCCACACAGGTAAAACAGACCTACTGGCAACTGACTTATCTCTACTCGATGCGCAGATTGCTCGCTTATCAGGACAGCCTTTATACGGGATTCTACCGGGCAGCCGAGCTCCGTGCCCGCAGCGGTGAAACGAACCGCATCGAGATGATTAGCGCCCATTCCCAAAGTCTGGAGGTGAAAAACCGGATGCAACAGGTGAATGTGGACATCGACATCTTCCGGCAAAAGTTACAGACACTGCTGAATGCTGAAGCGGCTTTCGTCCCGATGGATACAGTCTTATTTCGCATCCCTTTTACAGCACAGCTTGATACTGTAGTGGCTCAGAACCCTTCGGTCAAATATATGCAGCAACAGGTGGAGGTTTCCCGAATGGAGAAAAATCTCGAACGCAGCAAAATGCTACCCGACCTCACCATCGGCTACTTTAGCCAGACCATTCGGGGTACACAGGAGGTGAATGGAATTTCCCGCACTTTCGGTCCGAACGATCGCTTCAACGGCATTCAGGCTGGTATCTCGGTGCCGCTCTGGTTCACCGCCAATACCGCCCGGTCAAAAGCCGCAAAATTCAAAGAACAGGAAGCCCGTTCTACTGCCGAAAGTTATTCGAAGTCCATTGCCGGAAGTTATAAATCGCTGCTCGGCGAATATGCGAAGTACAGCAACAGCCTCGAGTACTACGAGAAGCAGGCATTGCCCGAAGCCGACCTGATTATTCGTCAGGCATCGGGCAGCTACAAGGCCGGGGCAATGGATTACCTAGACTATATACTCAACCTCAGCCGTGCACTGTCCATCCGGGAGAAATACCTTGATGTGCTGAACAGTTACAATCAGGTAGTGATTGGCATCGAAAACATTTCAGGTAAAATCTATTAATACAAAACCCATCTATGAAAACATATAAGTTCCTATGCTTATCCATACTTTCGGCCTTCATCATAGCCGCCACATCGTGCAACGGCGGCAAAAAAGCCGAAACAAAAGTCGAAAAAGAAGAAGAGGTCCTCCCCGAAGACATCGTGGAACTTCGAGCCGACCAGATCAAGCTCGCCGAAATCTCACTCGGCAAAATCGAAATGCGCTCCCTGAGCGGTACGCTCAAGGTAAACGGGCAGGTCACCGTCGCCCCGCAAAACCTGGCTACCGTCTGTGTGCCGTTGGGCGGATTTGTCAAAAGCACCTCGCTCGTGCCGGGCAATGCGGTGCGCAAAGGCCAAACGCTGGCCATTCTCGAAAATCAGGAGTTTGTGGATTTGCAACAAAACTATCTGGAGGTAAAAAGCAAACTCGAATATGCCGAAGCGGAGTACAAACGCCACAACGACCTCTACAAGGAGGATGTCTATTCGCAGAAAAATGTGCAACAGGTGACCTCTGAATACAAAATCCTCAAGGCGCAACTGATTGCCCTTCGTCAGAAACTGGAACTCGCCGGCATCAACCCCAACCGGTTGACCGAAAACACAATCCGTCGGTCGGTGGCCGTCACCTCTCCCATCTCGGGCTACGTGAAGGCGGTCAACGTGAGTATAGGCAAATACGTGGCGCCTTCGGACGTGCTGTTTGAGATCGTAAACAGCGATCAACTGCTGCTCGAACTGACGCTTTTCGAAAAAGACATCGATAAGGTTTCGGCCGGTCAGAAGATTCGCTTTTATATCAATAATGAAAGCGAGCAACACGACGCGGTCATCTACCAAACGGGCAATCTGGTGAATGCCGACAAGACGTACAAAGTGTATGCACGGGTGAAGGAGAAATGCAAGAACGTCCTGCCCGGCATGTACGCCAACGCCATCATTGAAGGAACGGTGAATGATGTGACCGCCCTGCCGTCGGATGCGGTGGTGAGTTTCGACGACAAAGACTACATCTTTGTATTTGCAAAAAACAAGCAGGAAGGAGGCAAATCCATTACCGAATACCGTATGGTACAGGTGCGCAAAGGGGTGAGTGATGAAGGATACACCGAGGTAATCCTGCCTGACGGTTTCGACCAAACGAAGGCGAAAGTTGTTATAAAAGGAGCCTATAACCTGCTTTCGGCCAAAAAGAATGCAGGGGATATGGCCTGCGACTAATCAGTATAATTTATGGGACACAATCACGATCATCACCACCATCATCACGATGGTATCGATCTGAATAACGCTTTCAAGATCGGTATAGGACTCAATATTATTTTCACCATCATAGAGGTAGCCTATGGCTACATGGCCAATTCGATGGCGCTGGTAGCCGATGCGGGGCATAACTTCAGCGATGTGCTGGCACTGGCTTTTTCCTGGATCGGTGTTATCATTTCGCAACGGAAGCCTACCCTGCGGTTTACCTACGGTTTTCGACGATCCACCATCCTGATTGCAATGCTGAACACCGTGCTGCTATTGGTGGCCATGGGTTTCATCCTGTGGGAAACCATTCACCGGTTAGGAAAACCATTAGCGATCAAATCGGAAGATGTAATTACGATAGCTGCCATCGGTATTGTGATCAACGGCTTCACGGCCTGGCTCTTTGTCAAGGGGAAAAAGTCCGATCTCAACATCCGCAGCGCATTTGTCCACTTTGTGGCCGATGCGCTGGTATCATTGGGTGTAGTCATTGCCGGGGTACTCATGTTGCTGACCGGTATTACCTGGATTGATTCAGTGGTATCGTTTATCATCATTGTGGTGATTCTCTACAGCACCATCCACCTGTTGATCGACTCGATTAACCTCGGACTGGATGCCGTACCCGAACACATCGACATTGAAGCGGTACGAACTTACCTTGTGAACCTGCCTGAAGTCTCCACCATCCACGATCTGCACATCTGGGCGCTGAGCACTACCGATGCGGCACTGACCGTCCATCTCAATACGAATACGCAGACAGACAACAGCTTCATCTATCAGGTTCAGCACGAACTGCATGGTCGTTTTCACATCGAGCACGCGACCATTCAGATCGAACAGGGAGATGAGAATTGCCGGAACAATTGTAATTGAGGTTGTATCACAGAGGAGTTCAGTCAAAATACACAGAGGGCCACGGAGGAAAAAACCTTCGTGGCTCTCGTTTTTATCGTCCGACGCGTCGGAAAGTCCCACCGAGAGCTGGGGAACCTTTCCGACGCGTCGGATTCCTTGTTTTTGATCAAAAAGAGACTTTCCGACGCATCGGAAAGTTCGCCTGAGGGCTGGGCTGGCTTTCCGACGTGTCGGAATCATTGCCGGCCCCCCCGGTGGAGGTTTCCGACGCGTCGGACACTCTGTTTTGGCCATTTTGGATGGAAAATCTTATTGGAAAAATGATTTCGCAAGCGAAGGAAGCCGTCCCAACGTTGGGAAAGTCTCCCTGGGGGCTGGGGAAAGAATCCCAACGTTGGGAAAGTTCGCCTGAGCCCAAAAACTAACATTCCCAATCTTGGGAAAGTCCGCCCAGCATGTAGGCAAGGTTTCCCAAGGTTGGGAATGGCTGCCCGAGGGCTGGGCTGAGATTCCCAGGGTTGGGACAGTGAAATTGGTATCAAAAAACAAAGACGACTCATCGTTGGATCGTATTGAGTCGTCTTTGTCATTATAATCTTTTCAATATCTCTTGTGGATTGGATAGTTCTTCCACTAACTTATGAACCAAAGTACAAGGATTGTGCGTTGCAAATGATTCATCCCCATATAAACCGACTAACTTGGCTGCATTTCTTATAGCATCTTCCTGACTACCATATTGTGTAACTAATGCGAAAGTATCCAGTGCATTCTTTAGATATTTATACCCTTTGTCGCCACTACGTTTACGGATTTCACTTTCAAGTACACCTTTATACTCTGTCCGACTCATGGAAGTATTCCGATACATAAAGTGAAGAATCAACCACAACTCAAAAGCTTCATTACTCCATGCACATTCTATCTGATTAGCTTTGCCTTTCGCAATTGCGCCATTGAAATTGACATCAGGGAAACTATCTTTATCAAACACTACCCAGACTCTGTCAAAACGCTTTGCATTTTTATCCCTGATCTTAATGGCTTCTTCTACCAGACTAATGGTATTTTTTCCACTTCCCTCGATCTTTATATCGACCATCCCGACAGGTAAGGTTTTACCTAACTCAATGAAATAATTGGGTTCTGTTCTTTCTCCTTCACAAACAATTAGAAAGTAGACACGCTTATCACGGGTAGCAACAGAACGCTTTTTCTCTTCACGTTCAAAGCGTTTCTTTACCCCATTATCAATTTTCGCTATCCGTGCCATCCTTCATAATATTTGAGATATCACCAATAAAGGGAATAGCGCCATACCGACCGGCTATATAATCTTTCTCAAACTTGCGGTCATTGCGAACTTTTACCCCATCAGCATCTTTAAACTCAACCAATGAATATAGATCCGTAGCTTCCATTCTATCTTTTTCGGTGAAATAGATTTGATCCCGACGGAATTGTCCATAATCGAGTAGATTAGTATCGTGTGTAGCAAAAATCAACTGAGCATTCTTGGGATTTGTTTCCGGAGAATGGAATAATTTTACAATTTGGAGAGTCAAGAGTGGGTGTAGTTTTGCATCTAATTCGTCGACAAAAAAAGTATTACCATAAATCAAACTTGAGATAATTGAACCTATAAGATCAAATAGTTTATTTGTTCCCGATGATTCCTGATTTTCTAAACTAAAAGGTTGTGTTCCGATTCTAACCCCTTGGTCATTATATTTATAATGTATTGTTCTAATCTTTTCATTTAGATATCTAAGCCATGTTCCATCATTTAATCCTTCAATGATTTTCTCATTAACCTCAAACTCATCAAATCCCAAATTGAATAACCTTAAGAACTGTCTAATTTGGGCATCATAAGTCTTATTACTTAAAAAATAGATAGTTGCTCCCGCATTATGGCTTATACCTGAAATAAATTGTAGCTTAAGATTCATATATGTCAGAATCTTTTTTGAAATTCGGCCATTAAACTGATCTACCACAGATAAAAACAAGCCATTATCTCTTACTCTTTCTTCCAATCCTTTTCCTTCTACAAAATCATTTGAGATTTCGATTTCATCCTTTTCTCTTATAAATAGCATTTGTTCTTTTGTCCCAGTACAAGCAAACAACCATTCTGAATGCACAATATCTTTATCGACTTCAAATCCATAACGATACCTGACATCATCAATCAGGAAAAGTATTTCAAAATACGAAGGAGCGTTTTCTGTTTCTATGTTCAATAAAAAGGGAATAACATCAATTTTATCTGTAGATGACTGCTTAGATGAATTGAGGATTATCTCACTCATCTTTTGCATAGCCTTAATTAGGTTACTTTTACCACTTGAGTTAGCTCCATATATTACAGCACTGCGCAAAAGATTGTATTTCCCTGCCTGAAATACATTTTCAGGGAATTCCTTTATAGAAGATGCTTCCAGACTAAGCGTCTTTTTATCTTTAAATGACAAGTAATTGCCAACTGTAAATTCTAACAACATACCAAAATCCTTTATATGATTGATATTTTCTCATTTTCAAACACCAAAAGTAGAATAAAAGTTCCATAACACACTATTTTATGAGATATTTTCTCACAAAACAGAATACACATAAATCTTGAACTCAACAAAAAAGCCGCCTAACCAGTACCAAGACTGATTAAGCGGCTTTTCTATTTATCCTGAAACGATTTCGTTTAGAAAGGCATATCCTCACCGGGAGCATGTTGCAGGAAATCGGCAGGCTTCGGCTCGAAAGCAGGAGGAACAGCTCCGGCACCGGCAGCTACGCGGGTTACATTCCAGGCACGTACATCGGTGTACCAGCGGCCGTTAAACTCACGGCTTTCGATATCGAAATCCACTTTCAATTCTTCGTCCATCTGAATGGCAAAAGTATCGATCTTGTCTCCCCAGATGTTGAAACAAACTTTTTTAGGGTACTGTCCACCCATTTCGATGATGTAATCCTGTTTTTTCCAAACACCATTTTTTCCTTGTCCCGACTGAAGCGGCAGGATTTGAATGATTCTTCCTGTAAGTTCCATATAGTAAGTAATTAATTTATCGCGTTGTTTATCCCCTTTTCAGGGGCAGGACGGCAAAGATAATTAATTTGAGGGAAGAAAAAAAGCCGTTAACTTTTCGTCCGGTTTTAACTTCATCCCCGAAATACCATTACCATTACCTCCTCAAAAAAAGGAAGGATTGCCTTTCCCTTTACGGTAAGACAATCCTTCCTGTGTATATTAATTCGCTGATTTAAAGAATCAGACGATTTGTTTTTCCTTGCGTTTTTCCCGCTCTTCGTTATCGCGTTCATTCGCTAAGGCCAGAAGATTTTTGGTGTCAACAATATTGGCAATGAAAAGTGAGAATGCAAGCAAAGATAAACTGTACAGTAATGAATCCGGCAAAACAACTTCGAGTACCAACAGCAACGAAATAATGATTCTGACTTCGGTAGGACCCATTACTCCCGAATCAATGGAATATTTTCCGGTGATTTTATAGCGCAACAATGCGGTCATCATTTCCCAACCGTACAAGGCTACCAGGGCGAAACCGACTAATTCCCAGGCATCATGAACATAAACGACAAATCCTAATCCCATCATCATAATCCCCAACCAGTCAACCGTAATATCCAAAGAAAAGCCATACCATTTTCGCTCTTTGTGCCGGTAGTAAGCGATGCGTCCGTCCAGCGAATCTCCAAACCAACTGATGGCATATCCCAAAACGCCCAACAGAAGCAAGTTTCTGTTTACATAGGTTGCCAGCACAAAGCTCAGGAAAATAATCACCGCACCAAAAAAACCTATCGCCGTCAACATATCCGAACTAATCCAGGAAGGGATTCGCTGAACTAAATATGCGATTGCATTTTGTTCCCATTTTTTCAGAAGATTGGTTCTGTTCCGGTCCGCAGTAATCGTTTTAAGGACACTATTTTCTTCCATCTTTGCTGATACAGCCTGAGTAGGTAAATCTTTCATTGTCATCTTGATATAATTAACTTGATGGGGTTAACTGTCTCCGAAAATGTGATGATTGAGTCAGACTTTATTCGCGACACGCTCAAATCTTCCATTCCGGACAATGCTCTTTTCATGGTATTACTATAACATTACAAATATATCACAAATAACACAGATAGAACCCTATTTCCGTTGAAAATAGAAACAGGCAGATGCCAGCAAAACCGACATCTACCTGTTATTCATCAATTTACCATCAATTATGAAAATTAATCAGGATATTTTTTTTCGTGATGCAATGCTCCTACAGACCTTGCAATCCACCCAATACCGCATTGTATTCGGCCACCATATTCTTCATAATCTCGCTCACCGGAAGAATTTCTTTGACCAGCGTTGCCCCCTGGCCAATCTCGAGCATACCTTCGTTGATATTGCCTTCAAACATTCCTTTTTTCGGACGCCCTTTACCCATGATTTCTTTCAGTTCATCAGCCGATGCGCCTTTGCATTCCAGGTCATAGATCTGTTGGAAAAACTCATTTTTCACTAAACGGGTCGGCGATACTTTTTTTAGGGAAAGTTTGGTTTCACCTTCCGGTAAATTGAGGCAACGGCGCTTGAATTCGTCACTGGCCGAACTCTCCGCTGACAATGCGAATGCCGTTCCTACCTGCACACCTTCCGCGCCCAGCGCCATTGCAGCCAATACATTGCGACCGGTTACCACACCTCCGGCTGCAATCAGAGGCAATGAAGTCACCTGACGAATGTGCGGAATCAGGCAGAAGGTAGTTGTCTCCTCTTTCCCGTTGTGACCGCCCGCCTCGAAGCCTTCCGCCACGATAGCATCCACACCGGCCTCTTCGCACTTTTGGGCAAATTTACCGTTGGCAATCACGTGCACCACTTTGATGCCTTTTTCTTTGAGGAAGGAAGTCCACGCTTTGGGATTTCCGGCAGAGGTAAACACCACTTTCACACCCTCCTCGACGATAATTTTCATAATCTCCTCAATCTGCGGGTACATCAGCGGCACGTTTACACCGAAAGGTTTGTCGGTAGCCGCCTTGCACTTGCGGATGTGATCACGCAGAATCTCCGGATACATCGAGCCCGCTCCGAGCAAGCCGAGCCCACCGGCATTACTCACCGCAGAAGCCAGCTCCCAGCCACTGCACCACACCATTCCCCCTTGCACGATGGGGTATTTTATTCCCAGAAGTTCACATATTCTGTTTGCCATAATTCCTTTTGTCATATATGATATTTAGATGAATTTTTAATTTACCGCAAAGGTAAAAGGTTGTAATGAATTCATCCTTCAAATTTTAGCAGAAAATCGGGAATAGTTGGAGGTTGATTTGTTATTATATATGAAGAGCCGCACTAAATCCATGAGAAATGTCAATCCCCGCTGCACATAATAGCGAAAACCGGTCTTGCGGAAAAGTCATTTCCGTGAGGGGCAGTGTCGTGGATGTGCGATTTGAGAAAGATTTACCTGCCATTTATTCCCTGCTTTATACCGGAAAAAGCCATGAAATCGCCATCGAAGTACTGACCCAGCTCGATGCCCAAAGTGTACGTGGCATTGCACTGACACCGACACAGGGATTGGCTCGTGGAACGGAAGTGATCAACAGCGGCAAACAACTCACCGTTCCGGTGGGAGGTAACATCATGGGACGGATGTTTGACGTTTTCGGAAATACGATTGACAAAAAAGAACCGCTTCCTGAAACCGAATGGCGAAGCATCCACCAATCCCCTCCCCCGCTCTCCAAACGTTCCACCCAGTCGGAAATCTTCCTGACGGGAATCAAAGCCATCGACGTTCTGATTCCGCTCGAACGGGGCGGAAAGGCCGGACTCTTCGGCGGTGCAGGTGTCGGCAAAACGGTGCTATTGACCGAGATGATTCACAACATGGTGGGGCACAACAAGGGCGTGAGTATGTTTTGTGGAATCGGCGAGCGCTGCCGCGAGGGTCACGAACTTTACCACGATATGAAAGAGGCCGGCGTATTGGATAATACAGTGATGATGTTTGGGCAAATGAACGAACCGCCGGGTGCTCGTTTCCGCGTAGGACATGCAGCTTTGACTATGGCGGAATATTTCCGGGACGACGAGCATCGCGATGTGCTGTTGCTGATTGACAATATTTTCCGCTTCATCCAGGCGGGCATGGAAGTCTCCGGGTTAATGGGGCAAATGCCTTCGCGCATGGGCTATCAGCCTACCCTGGGCACGGAGTTATCCAAACTGGAAGAACGCATTGCCAACACCGAAACGGGAGCGATCACCTCAATTCAGGCAATCTACGTTCCCGCCGACGACCTGACCGACCCATCGGCGGTACATGCTTTTTCACACCTGTCGGCATCGATTGTGCTTTCCCGTAAAAAAGCGAGCGAAGGGCTTTATCCCGCCATTGACCTGTTGCAATCGGGTTCGAAAATGGCGACACCCGGCATCATCGGAGAACGACATTACAATCTGGCTCAACAAATCAGGCAGACATTGGCACAATACGAAGATTTGAAGGACATCATTGCCATGCTCGGTCTGGAGCAACTCTCCACCAGTGACCGCAATCTGGTGAATCGCGCCCGACGGCTGGAACGATTCTTCTCGCAACCGTTCTTCACCACGGAACATTTCAGCAGCATCAAGGGGCGTGAAGTGAGCTTGCAGGATGCGCTTGACGGTTGCGAACGCATTCTGGCCGATGAGTTTAAGGATTATCCTGAAGGCGCTTTTTACATGATCGGTGGTATTGATGAGGTGAAAAAGAGTTAGTCTTTGAGAATATAAATATGAGATATAAATTTCGCAACTGTCATCCCGTGCTTGACACGGGATCTCAAAATAGTAGAATTTACCCAACCTTTTCAGGTTGAGAGATCCCACATCAAGTGCGGGATGACAACTTCGGCTTTGTGCAATATCTGACTTTACAAACTGATATGGAACAACTGATGCACCTGAAAATCCTGCTTCCGTTTCGCATTTACACGACGATGGAAGGTGTCAGCCGGATTGTACTGGAAACGGCAACGGGCTCTTACGGACTGCTGCCTCAACGGCTGGATTGCGTGACGGCACTCGTCCCGGGCATTTTCATGTATGAGGCAAATGAAGAAGAACACTACATTGCCATTGACGAAGGAATATTGATAAAAGCAGGACCGGAAGTGCTCGTCTCTGTGCGCAATGCCATCGGAGGCGCCAGTTTGGGACAACTGCGGGAAGCCGTTGAAAAGGAGTTCGTCAAAGCCGATGAAAGTGAAGAGCAACTCCGCTCAGTGATGGATAAGATGGAAAGCGGACTGGTGGCAAGCATTAAAAAACTTCGAAACGAATAATCATGAATCCAACAGAAAAACAAGGTGCAGATTCTTTTACCCGCAAAGTGGGTGAAAAAGAACGACTAAAACTCAAAGCACAACGCGGTAAGAAGCAAAGCGTTTGGTTCGGACTCGGTATGTTCGGGCTAGTAGGCTGGTCAATCGTCATTCCCACCCTGATAGGCACTGCCGTAGGCGTGTGGTTGGATGACAGTTATCCACAAACCTTTTCCTGGACACTGACCGGACTGGTCTGCGGACTATTCCTCGGCTGCATGCTCGCGTGGAGCTGGGTTTCAAAAGAACGTAAAGAGATCAACGAGAAGGAGGACAAAGATGAATAATGCAATCTACATGATATTGGCCTTAATTGCAGGCCTCGCGTTGGGAACTTTCTTCTTCGGCGGTCTGTGGTGGACAGTCAGGAAGGCGGTGCAGGCAAAGATTCCGGCGTTGTGGTTTGCCGGCAGTTTGATTATTCGCCTGACCGTTACGATGGTTGGTTTTTACCTGATCGGGGCCGTTAGCTGGCAACGGTTGTTGGTTTGCGTAGTCGGTTTTGTCCTGGCACGGATGCTGGTCATTCGTTTCACCAAAACCCGTGACGAGAAGATGATTCAACAGCAAAAAGAGTAAGCGATGAAGCTGAGTCCGGATGAAACGGTTTTCTGGGCATATGGATTTATTACCATCAATATGACCCTGGTGATGACGTGGGCAATTATGCTCATGCTGACAGTTGCGTCATGGCTCATCACCCGGAGACTAAAAACGGACATCCACATTTCCCATTGGCAGTGCATTCTTGAGACGTTGGTCACCACCATCAACAACCAGATCCGGGACATCGGCCTGCCCTGTCCGGAGAAATACATCAGCTACATCGGCACCCTGTTTCTGTTTATCGCTACATCCAATATTTGCATCATTTTCCCCTTTTACGAACCACCTACAGGCTCGCTGTCAACCACCTCGGCACTTGCCATTTCAGTTTTCCTGGCCGTGCCTATCTTTGGTATTTCGGAAAACGGCATTCGGGGTTATCTCCGATCCTACCTCAAGCCATCGGTCATCATGATGCCTTTTCACCTGATCAGCGAATTTACACGTACACTGGCATTAGCGGTACGTCTTTTCGGAAACATCATGAGTGGCGAAATGATTGTGGGAATCCTGCTGAGCATTACCCCGCTGCTTTTCCCGATCGTCATGAAAGCATTGGGTTTGCTGGTCGGCATGGTGCAAGCCTATATTTTCAGCGTATTGGCAACGGTATATATAGCAGCTGCCGTACAGGAATCAAAACGAGAAGAATAAAAAACTAAATATACAGGAGGTCAAAATGGACAGTACAACAATTATCGCAGTCGCATCCATCGTAACCGCAGGTCTAGCCACCGCAATAGGATGCATGATCCCAGCTCTGGGAGAAGGGAAATCCGTTTCATCGGCCCTCAACTCCATCGCCCAGCAGCCCGACGCCGCCCCCACCATCACCCGCACCTTGTTTGTGGGTCTGGCCATGATCGAATCTATCGCCATCTACTGCTTTGTGGTGTCGATGATTCTCATTTTTGCAAACCCGTTCTGGAATTACATTATCGGAAAATAGTTTATCATGGAAATAAACTGGTTCATCGTTGCAGCGCAAATCATCAACTTCCTCATTCTGGCGTGGTTGTTGAAAAAGTTTCTCTACAAGCCCATTCTCAAAGCGGTGGAAGAACGAGAGAAAAAGATTATATCCCAACTCAAAGAAGCCGAAGCCATCAAGGATGAAGCACTGAAAGAACAGGCTGAATTTCTCCAAAAGAACGAAGCGTTTGAACAGGAGAAGCAGGCTTTATTGAGCGCTTTCACCTCCGAAACCAACGAGAAACGTCAGCAATTGCTCGAAGAGGCGCGTCACGATGCCGAGGTATTGCGTGACAACCTGAAAGCGGTGTTGGCAGAAGCGCAGGAGAGCCTGAGCAGGGAAATCTCGCAAAAAGCACAGGAGGAAATTTTCGCCATTGCCCGCAAGGTCTTTACCGAGCTGGCTTCCGCAGACCTCGAGGAACAGACAGTTTCTGTATTTATCCAAAGGCTGAATGCCCTTTCCATCGAAGAAAAGCAGCAATTCACAGCCGCATTCAAGTCCGACCATCAACCAATACTGGTGAAAAGCGCATTCGACCTGAATGAAAACCAACAGCAGAAAATAGCAGAAACGATTTCGAAGCTCCTCGGAGCAAAACCGCAATTCAAATTCGCCACCGCCCCTCTACTCGTCAGCGGGATTGAGCTGGTGGCCAACGGTTACAAAATAGCCTGGAGCATCGACGAATACCTGCGCACGTTGCAGTCCGCCATTTCAGAAACGATAAAAGCAAAGCCCATTACAAAATCTGATCCTCAGAAAGATGCCGAAGAATGACCTGCATAGTATCGTCAGTGATCTGTTTGACCGCATGAGTCAGAACAGGGAAAATCACACCTTCACGCTCTCTCCACGAGAGATCGGGACGGTGACGAGCGTCACATCGGGTATCGCAAGAGTTTCCGGTCTGCCGGGTGTGGGTTTTGAGGAATTGCTGAAATTCCCGGGTGAGGTATACGGCATCGCCTACAATATTGATGCGGATGAAATCGGTGTGATTCTGTTGGGTGAAGATTGGCTGTTGCATGTCGGCGATGAGGTGGAACGGACGGGGCGCGTAATGGACATTCCTGTGGGAAATGCGGTGCTCGGTCGGGTAATCAATCCAGTCGGAGAACCGATGGACAATCTCGGATCGATTGCTTTCACCGAACGCTTGCCCATCGAGCGCCCTGCACACCCCATCATGGATCGTTCCACCGTATCCATGCCGCTTCAAACCGGTATCAAGGCGATCGACGCACTCATACCCGTAGGTCGTGGCCAACGCGAACTCATCATGGGCGACCGCCAGACCGGTAAAACCGCGATCGCCATCGATACCATCATCAACCAACGGGGGAAAGATGTGATTTGCATCTACTGTGCGATCGGCCAGCGAGCCTCGTCGGTAGCCAAAGTGATTGCCAATCTGCGGAATCATGGCGCAATGGATTATACCATCGTAGTGGCTACCGAGGGGAATAATCCCCCGGGATTGAAATACATCGCCCCATACGCAGCCACCAGCATTGGCGAATATTTTATGGAACAGGGACGTGATGTGTTGGTCATTTATGACGACCTAACCGAGCATGCCCGTTCCTACCGCGAACTTTCCCTCTTGCTTCGACGGCCTCCGGGACGGGAAGCTTTTCCAGGAGATATTTTCTACATCCACTCCCGCTTGCTGGAACGTGCCACTCACCTCTGCGATGAGCTGAAAGGCGGTTCGCTGACAGCATTACCCATCGTGGAGACGGAGGCGCAAAACATCTCGGCCTACATCCCGACCAACCTGATTTCGATTACCGACGGTCAGATTTACCTCTCCCCGAAACTCTTCGAGCTGGGCATCCTACCCGCTGTAGATGTGGGAAAATCCGTTTCCCGTGTGGGCGGAAAGGCGCAACTACCGGCTTATCGCACCGTAACGGGTAGCCTGAAACTGGCCTATTCCCAATTCGAAGAGCTGGAAAATTACGCCCGCTTCGGCACCCGTCTCGATGACAATACAAAACGAATCATCGAGCACGGCAAACGCATCCGCACCTGGCTGAAACAACCCGAACTGCATCCGCTTTCGGTAGCCGAACAGATCGTGGTGCTGCTGGCGCTGACCGAAGGACACTTTGACTCCATTTCCATTGAGGAAATGAAGCACGCCGAAACCGCACTCCTTGAAGCTTGCTCCCAACTTCCCGCCGAATTGCTCGACAGCATCTATACCGGAACGACATTTAGCGATGAGGACCGTGGCTTTATTCTTGAGTTTGCAGGGAAAATATTGGAGTCTTTTCAGGAAAAATAATGCCCATCAATATGGATACCCTCGAAAGCTTACGCCGCAAACTGGAGGGCGCCGGAAAAATCAAAACGGTCTTCAGTACCATGAAAGAAGTGGCTGCCTCCAAAATCGGCCAGTACGAGTCGGCTGAGAGTTCACTGGGCGATTACTTCCGTACAGTAGAGCTTGGTATTCTTGCCTATTTCAAGGAGGAAAAGATAACGAAAGGAAGAGAACATAAGCCTATCAAGAAAACAGAAGAGCGCACGGTTTGCGCCATTGTATTAGGATCCGATCAGGGACTGGTGGGGCAATTCAACGACACATTGGCCGAATTCGTTACCGGATCATTAAAAGAAATGCAGGGAAATAAAGTAGTCTGGGCGGTGGGCGAACGGGTACATTACCTGTTGGTCGATGACGGATATACTGTTCAGCACCTCTTTGCCGTGCCGCAATCAGTCAAAGCCATCACGCCGCTTGTTGCTCAGCTTCTGCAACAAAGCGAAACGATGCTTGAAAAAGCATTGGATACGGAAATCTACATCTACCACAACCAACCGAAACCGGGTGCCGGTTATACCCCGACCATCCAACGGCTGTTACCTTTAGACGAAACGTGGCGGGATTCCATTACCAAACTGCACTGGCCTTCCGGTAATCTTCCAGAGGTAATTGGAGGGAAAAAGGAAACCCTCGCAGCGTTGATTCGCGAATACCTCTTCGTCTCACTCTTCAAAGCCCTCGCAGAATCGCTGATGAGTGAAAATGCCAGCCGACTGGCCGCGATGCAACGGGCCGAGAAAAACATCGACGAACTGCTCGATGACCTCCATCACAAATTCCACAGCCTGCGCCAGAGCCTCATTGATGAGGAGTTGTTTGATGTGGTGTCTGGTTTTGAGGCGTTGAAAAATGAGGTGAAGAAGAAAGGGAAAGAGGAATCGGATGATAAAGAGACTAAGTTCTAATCTATAGTATCGGGGTGACTGCAAATCATCCCGATACTTGTTCATGTAAAAGGTGAAATCTTACGGTTTTTGCAGGAATAATTCTCCGAAAAACTCCGGTCGGTGAAAGTCCGGCTTCGGTGTCTCTATCGGATTCCAGCTCAGGTAGTGCGGCAGGATGGTCCCGTCAGCACATTTGTAGAAATTGGCACGGATGCTATCCGGAAGGTTCTTTCCATCAAGACCAATCAATGAAAAGGGAATCGATACCAGTACATCCCAAACGAACAAGCCCTCCATTTCCTGAAACGGCTTATGCCCTAAGGCGGGATATCGGTTTACCTGCGCCAGTTCATCCGCCGTAAGTAACGCAAAATCGTCGCGACTACTGCGTTTCGCGGCATAGCAGGTACCGATGCAGTTGAATTCGAAGTTATAATAAAACTCGCTACCCGGAGGTTGCACGAAAAATTCCACGCAACTATCGGTCCACACCGGTGACTGGTCTTCCGTATAGAGCGCCTTAAGGCAATTTCCCCTTACAAAAAAATGGATATAGATGCGGTCGGCATCATGAGCTATGGAGTAGGCAGCAATCGGTTTGTAGTGAAACTGCGGCCAATTGACGTGATCAATGCTTTGACGGGTGGCTTTTTCTTCCATCAATTGGATGATACGTTCTTCATCCAGTTCAGCCAATTGGGGTAAATATGGGATATTTGCACTCTTCATTTCCTCTGATTTTTGGGTTAATTGAATGGAAATGTAAAAATAGCATTTTCCATCCGATTTTCATAACCGGAGAAATGAAGATTTAGATGAAGAAGAAGGTTTAATCTTTGACCGAAAAGTTACAGATATGCTTCACGGAGTGATAAGCGTGAGTGGTTTTCACCTCTGCAAAGGTGCTGTAAATAAGGCCAATCAGAGAAATAGCAATGATAATGCCGGCTATGACGCGGTTTACCACCCAAAGTCGGCGCAGATTGATACGGTCACGCAGTTTGCCGAAAAGCGTGGTCACCAACAACCACCAAAGCAAGGCTCCCACGGCAATGGAAACAAACCCGAGGATATGCTGACCGAATGAAAAGTCGGCATTATAGAAATTCAGGCGGGCAAAAAGAGCGATAAACAAAAAGATAATCAGCGGATTGGAAAGTGTAAGCAAAAATGCCGTTACAAAATCCTGCGTGTAGGTCGTGATGTTTTTCCGTTGCTGGCGAAATGCCTTGATCGGATTGGAACGGAAGAGGAAAACTCCGAATCCCAGCAACAGGGCACTACCCATGATCTGGATGATATCCTTAAACGAAGAGACGAAATTGACGATGAAACTCATCCCCATCCCCACCATTACGGCATATATAACGTCAGAAAGCATTGCACCAACGCCGGTGACAAAACCATGCCACCTTCCTTTGTTAAGAGTCCGTTGAATGCAAAGCGCTCCGATAGGGCCCATAGGTGCCGATACCAGCACGCCCATCAATATGCCTTTGAGTATAATTGAGATTGTTTCGTCCACGAAGTAACAGATTGTGTTTCATCTATCGGGGTGCAAAGATATAAAAATTTCTACAGGCGCAGGGTGGGATTTCCACCGACTCTCATTTTCCGTTATTATTTAAAAAGGGTAAGTTCAAAACAATTGCATTCGAAACCGGACGACCTGTTACGCCCCATTTAGCCTAAAATATAACGGTTTATATAGAAAGGCTCTGAGAAAAAATGGTTACTTTTGCAGCAATTTTCCCGACCTCCCCCTATCATAGAGGGGAGTCCCGGTATCAATCGGGAAGAGTGGAATCTTTGCTTGTAACTAGTAACTTGTAACTCAATACAATGATTCGATTTTTTCAAAATCCTGCTAAAACGGTTCTTGCCGTTGAAGTAAACCATGCGTTATCTGCCGAAGATACACGCAAACTGGTTTGGCTGTTTAGTGAAGCAACGCCAATCGAAGCCGACTCTATCGAAGGCTGGTTTGTAGGTCCCCGCAAGGAGATGATTACTCCGTGGAGTTCCAATGCTGTGGAAATCGCCCTCAACGTAGGCATTACCGGCATCACCCGCATCGAGGAGTATTTCCCTGTTGCTGACGAAAATGCAGCGCACGACCCGATGTTGCAACGCATGTACAACGGTTTGAATCAAACGATTTTCACCGTAAACAAACAGCCGGAACCCATTATCCACATTGATGACATCGCGGCTTACAACCAACAGGAAGGTTTGGCTCTCAGCGATGACGAAGTGGCTTACCTGAATGAAGTAAGTGAAAAAATCGGACGTAAACTGACCGACAGCGAAATCTTCGGTTTCTCTCAGGTAAACTCTGAGCACTGCCGTCACAAAATCTTCAACGGTGTATTCGTTATTGACGGTGAAGAAAAAGAGAGCTCACTCTTCAAACTCATCAAAAAGACATCAGAAACCAACTGGAACAAGCTGGTTTCTGCCTATAAAGACAACGTTGCCTTCAGTGAAGGTCCTGTTGTTGAACAATTCGCTCCTGCATCTGCCGACAAGCCTGATTTCTTCCAGGTAAAAGATATCAAAACCGTTATTTCCCTGAAAGCGGAAACTCACAACTTCCCGACTACTGTTGAGCCTTTCAACGGTGCTGCTACTGGTACCGGTGGTGAAATCCGTGACCGTCTGGGTGGAGGTAAAGCGAGTTTGCCAATCGCGGGAACTGCCGTTTACATGACTTCTTACCCTCGTACTGACGGAGTTCGTGAGTGGGAAGGTTCAATGGCGGAGCGTAACTGGTTGTACCAGACTCCGGAGCAAATCCTCATCAAAGCATCAAACGGTGCATCTGACTTCGGAAACAAATTCGGTCAGCCGCTTATTTGCGGTTCTGTACTGACTTTGGAACACGAAGAAAACAACAAAAAATACGGTTACGACAAAGTAATCATGTTGGCCGGAGGTGTCGGTTACGGTACTTTGAAAGACGCTTTGAAAGGCGAGCCGGAAGTAGGCGACAAAGTAGTCGTAATGGGTGGTGACAACTACCGCATCGGTATGGGTGGTGGAGCAGTATCATCTGTGGATACCGGTCACTACGAAAATGCCGTTGAGCTGAATGCCGTACAGCGTGCCAACCCGGAAATGCAGAAACGCGTGGCTAACGTAATCCGTGCATTGGCTGAAGCAGATGAAAACCCAATCGTATCTATCCACGACCACGGTGCAGGCGGTCACCTTAACTCTCTTTCTGAGTTGGTGGAAACTACCGGTGGATTGATTCACGTAGACAAACTTCCTGTAGGCGACCCTACTCTTTCTGCTAAAGAAATCGTGGGTAACGAGAGCCAGGAACGTATGGGCTTGCTCATCAAAGAAAAAGATATCGAGCGTGTACAGAAAATCGCTGAGCGCGAACGTGCTCCGATGTACGTGGTAGGTGAAACCACCGGCGACATGAAGTTTGTTTTCGAACAAGCTGATGGCGAACGTCCGATCGACCTTCAACTGGAAATGATGTTCGGTAAACCACCACGTACGGTGATGAACGACAGCACCGTTGTTGAATCTTATGCAAATCCTGTTTATCAGACTGCTGATATCCACAACTATATCGAAACCGTTCTTCAGCTTGAAGCGGTAGCTTGTAAAGACTGGCTGACCAACAAAGTGGACCGTTCAGTAACTGGTAAAATCGCGCGCCAGCAATGTCAGGGTGAATTGCAGTTGCCATTGAGCGACTGCGGTGTGGTTGCTCTTGACTATAAAGGTGAAGCGGGTATCGCTACTTCTATCGGTCACGCTCCTCAGGCTGCGATGGCTGATCCTGAAGCCGGTTCAGTTTTGGCTGTTGCCGAATCATTGACCAACCTCGTGTGGGCTCCGATGAAAGACGGATTGGAAAGTGTTTCGCTTTCGGCTAACTGGATGTGGCCTTGCCGCAACGCCGGTGAAGATGCTCGCTTGTACAAAGCGGTAGAAGCTTGTAGCCAGTTTGCCTGCGACTTGGGCATCAACATCCCGACCGGAAAAGACTCTTTGTCAATGACTCAGAAATACGGCGACGAGAAAGTAATTTCTCCGGGAACCGTTATCATCTCTGCGGGTGGTGAAGTAAGCGACATCAAGAAAGTGGTTTCTCCTGTTTTGGTACAGGAAAAAGGAACTTCACTTTACTACATCGACTTCTCATTTGACACATTCAAACTCGGTGGTTCTGCATTTGCTCAGGCTCAGAACAAAATCGGTATGGAAGTGCCGACTGTAAAAGATACTGAGTATTTCGCCGATGCATTTATGGCTATCCAGGGATTGATCGAAAAAGGTCTGATCCTGGCCGGTCACGATATCTCTGCCGGTGGTATGATCACCACTATGCTGGAAATGTGTTTTGCAAATGTAGAAGGCGGTCTGGAAGTAACTCTGGATAAAATCGACGAAGAAGATATCATCAAAATCCTTTTCGCTGAAAATCCGGGCGTAATCATCCAGGTAAAAGACAAAACTGCAGTAGAGAAAGCATTGGAAGAGGCTGGCGTAGGATTCCTCCGCATTGCTAAACCATGCGAAGAGCGTCACATCCTGATCAGCAAAGAGGGTATCGACTACCAATTGGGCATCGACTACCTGCGTGACCTGTGGTACTCTTCTTCTTACCTGCTCGATCGCAAACAAAGCGGCGAGGCTTGCGCCAAAGCCCGTTTCGAAAACTACAAACAACAGCCTATCGAGTGGAAGTTCAACCAGGCTTTCACCGGTAAAATGTCACAATACAACCTCAACCCACGCCACGAGGCAAGCGGCATCAAAGCAGCGATCCTCCGCGACAAAGGAACCAACGGTGAGCGCGAAATGGCCTACGCACTGTATCTGGCAGGTTTCGACGTGAAAGATGTTCACCTGACTGACCTTGCTTCAGGTCGCGAAACGTTGGAAGATGTAAACATGGTGGTATTCTGCGGTGGATTCTCCAACTCTGACGTATTGGGTTCTGCTAAAGGATGGGCCGGTGGTATTCTCTTCAACGAGAAAGCGAAAGCGGCTATCGACAAATTCATGGCGCGTCCTGACACCTTGAGTTTGGGTATCTGTAACGGTTGCCAGCTGATGGCCGAACTGGAAATGATCTACCCTGAGCACGAACTGAAACACAAGATGCTGCACAACGATTCACACAAATTTGAATCAAACTTCGTGACTCTTGAGATCCCTGAAAACAACTCAGTAATGCTGGGCTCATTGTCAGGAAGCAAAATCGGTGTTTGGGTGGCTCACGGTGAAGGTAAATTCTCATTCCCTTACGGAGAAGAGCAATACAACATTATCGCGAAATACAACTACGACGCATATCCTGCCAATCCGAACGGTTCAGCCTTCGCAACTGCCGGCGTTTGCTCGAAAGATGGTCGTCACTTAGCGATGATGCCTCACCCTGAACGTGCGATCTTCCCATGGCAGTGTGGTTTCTACCCGACTGACCGCAAAGAAAACGATCAGGTGACTCCATGGATGGAAGCATTCAGCAATGCCTTCAACTGGATCAAAGGTCATACGAAGTAATTAGTCTCTCCATTCGGGACGCGACTCCAAGTCGCGCCCCGAATAACCGATATTCGAAAGCGCAATGCCGATTGGCGTTGCGCTTTTTTATTTTCCATAAATAATCAAAAAGCCTGGTTAGCCAAAGCCCCACGGCTTACTAAAACACATTGATTATTCGGAGAATAGTTGTATTTTCGCAGGCTAATTTTTATTATCCACCCTCCTATCGCATTCACGTAAATGAGAAAATGGCGTATTGAAGATTCAGCTGAGCTCTACAACATCAACGGGTGGGGACTCAACTACTTCTCTATCAATGAAAAGGGACACGCAACCGTCACTCCAAAAAAAGGTTGCGCTGCGGTCGATTTGAAAGAATTGATCGATGAACTTCAGGTTCGCGACGTGACCTCTCCGATGCTGCTTCGTTTCCCTGACATCCTCGATAACCGTATCGAGAAGATTTCAAACTGCTTTAAGGTAGCAGCCGAAGAGTATGGATTCCAGGCGAACAATCATATTATCTATCCGATTAAGGTAAACCAGATGCGTCCAGTGGTGGAGGAGCTGGTACGCCACGGAAAGAAATTCAATATCGGACTGGAGGCAGGTTCTAAACCAGAACTACACGCCGTACTCGCAATTGACGTTGACGTGAAGTCGATGATCATCTGTAATGGCTATAAAGACGAAACATACATCGAACTGGCACTATTGGCTCAGAAGATGGGTAAACGCATCTTCCTCGTGGTGGAAAAACTCAACGAGCTGAAGCTGATATCCACAATATCTAAACGACTTAAAGTCCGTCCCAATATCGGTATCCGCATTAAGCTGGCCAGCTCGGGCAGTGGTAAATGGGAAGAATCGGGCGGTGACGTAAGTAAGTTCGGCCTCAACTCCAGCGAGCTGCTCGAAGCGCTCGACTTTATCGATAAAAATAAAATGCGCGATTGCCTGAAGCTGATCCATTTCCACATTGGCAGCCAGGTAACCAAAATCCGCAACATCAAGAATGCTCTGAAAGAGGCTTCGCAATTCTATGTGCAGCTTCGCAAAATGGAATTCGAGATTGACTTCGTGGACATCGGCGGTGGTCTCGGCGTTGACTATGACGGAACCCGTTCCTCATCGACCGGTTACAGCATGAACTATTCCATTCAGGAATATGTCAATGACTCGATTTCGACATTAGTGGATGCCTGCGAGAAGAACGAAATTCCCCATCCAAATATCATAACAGAATCGGGCCGTTCATTGACTGCTCATCATTCGGTGCTTGTTTTCGAGGTGCTGGAAACGGCAACCTTGCCAACCTGGAACGTAAACGAGGAACTTGAAGAAGAGGCTCATGAACTGGTACAGGAGCTTTACGAACTGTGGGGAAACATCAGCCAGCCCCGCCTGATGGAGACCTGGCACGATGCCCTGCAAATCCGTGAAGAGACGCTCGACCGTTTCAGTCTCGGATTGGTGGATCTGAAAACCCGTGCTCAGGTAGAGCGTCTTTTCTGGTCTATCGCCCGCGAAGTATATGCCGCAGCCGAAGAGATGAAACACGCTCCGGATGAATTGAAGAAAATCGCGAAGATGTTACCAGACAAATATTTCTGTAACTTCTCGCTGTTCCAGTCATTACCTGACTCATGGGCTATCGATCAGGTATTCCCGATTATCCCGATCAGCCGACTGGATGAGAAACCGGAGCTTTCGGCTACCATACAGGATATCACCTGCGATTCTGATGGCAAAATCGATAATTTTGTCACATCGCGCAGCTATTCAAACAGCTTGCCGGTACATGCCCTAAAAAGGAATGAGAAATATTATTTCGGAGTATTCCTCGTGGGTGCATATCAGGAGATCCTGGGTGACCTACACAACCTGTTTGGCGATACCAACGCGATTCACATCAAGGTATATGAAGACGAGTACGAGATTGAGAAAATCATTGATGGGGAGACCATCGACGAAGTACTCGATTACGTGCAGTATAATCCAAAGAAGATGGTTCGTACCGTGGAAACCTGGGTGACCACCTCGGTGAAAAACGGAACCATTACCGCTGAAGAAGGACGCGAGTTCTTGTCGAACTACCGTTCGGGACTTTACGGATATACCTACCTTGAGTAAAAATAATGAAGAGTGAAAAATGAAGAATGTTGTATTTCCCCATTCTTCATTTTTCACTCTTCACTCTTCATTTTTCATTCACTTACTTGTATTCAATCTCAGCCGGTTTTCCGGGAATTATCCGGGTAGAATTTATCCTTTGTAAATCTGATACATTTATCCAATCCATTTCCGCACCAGGTGGTTTTTTAAGTGCAACGCCAAATCGCAATTGAATGGTCTGGAAAATCAAACGCTCGTTTTTTAACCGAATCCCCAAACCGACCGTCGTATAAGAATCATTTTTGAAGATATTGCGGTCATATCCAAGCCAGGCATAATCCCAAAAGCCGTATAACGCAAATCGGAAGCCGTACACATACAATGGGCTAAACGCTACGGATTCAAGGCTCGTTACCAGCCTTCTGTACCCCAGGATGCGGCTTTTATCCGTAAGACGTATTGCCCGCGGTGTATCTTCACTATTAAAGGTTAGCTTCTCCCCCTCTCCTACGGTCCGGTTAAAACCATACATATAACGGGCTGTAATAAAATTACGTAATCCCCATTTCCCGATAGAAATAAGGTTGGTAAAATAATTGGTATTCGCCGAAAGTACGGAATTCTCATATCTACCGTTTCTGGTATTATAATAGGTTCCCATCTGAAAGTCTTCGCTCAAATAGCCGAAGCGGGTCTTTTGTGCAAACTGCAGCCTACCCGCCAAATAAGTACGCAATGTGTCATATTCATCAATGGATAATCCCCCCGTGTATTCCAGTTTGAAACCATAAGGTATATCTTCGCTTTTACCAAATCCGTAAATCAGGTTCCCCCGGTAGAAATCCTCTTTATATATCCCTGTCGAGAAAAACAGGCCCTTTACATTATGAAACTTGAGATTAAACGCCGGATTTACATCGTAGCGATTGGGATAATAAGAATCGAAGCCCCGCAGGCTGGCATAAAGGCTACCAAATGTCGGCGAAAACCGGATAGATTTTCCACCCCAGATATTCCAGATGTGATTCACGATGAGTACAGTTGTATCTCCGATTCTCTGGTAATCATTGTACCGTTTTCGCTCAAATGACAATCCACCGGCATAATCGGAGGGTAACAGGAAGCTCTTATCCAGCGAAGCCTGGTAGTTTGAAATGGTGTAGTCCTTATAGGCCAGCAAATCAAAATCGAAAAAAGTCCCGTATAAATTAAACGCCTTGAATTCGCCTCTGTATCCGCGATACATCGGTTTCTCAGAGCTCAGGTATGACCCGAACTCGAGCTTGCTTCCCGTTCCCCGGAGGTTGTTTTCCGCTACGGAAACATAATACCGGCGAATGCCTTCGGAGGTAAAAGCGGGGCTTAATGAAAGGTTATCGTGTGTGTAAATGTAAACATCAGCATCCTTATCTCCGATCTGTTGCAATACAATATACGCGTCTTGCAAAAAGGGTAAAGTACGCAGCAGCTGTTCATTCCTTACCATCAGATCGGGATCGATAACCTTTCCCTTTTTTATCAATAAATAACGGTGGATAGTCTGTTCGGTGGAAAGCCAGTGCCAGTTGTGCAATAACTTACGGACGCCGGTCAGTGAATCAACATCATTATATACATTGGATCGGATGATTGAAACTTCCCTTATAGTCAGCCCCTGAAACGCTTCGTAATATTTCTTCTCCTTCACCAGTGTGTGCTCAGCGCTACCGTTCTTTTTTCCCGGACTGATGATGGACTTCACCACCATTCCTTTGAATCCTGTTTTATTGAAACGCTGCCTCAATGCATCGTAAAAAAGATTCGCACGGGCACGCTGAACCGTATCCTCTTTGCTCAGCAAAGAATCAGCAGGTGCGGCAAGCAGTCGTCCGGTAAACGGAATCATACTGAGCCAGGCGACGATGAATAATCTGAAAAGCTTCATTTCAAACCGGGTAAGGCGGGAGGGTTACAGCTACTTGTTAAACAACGGCCAAATCCAATAAGTTGTACATCCGGGGGAGGATTATTCACCGGATGACCGCGTTAAAAACAAACAGGTGATTTTCTCAAAGGTAAGCATTTACCTGAAAGAAAATCACCTGTCCGGTGTAAGTTATATTAATTCGGTCAGAACTTCAGATCCGCAAGCTTCACGCCTACGTTTCCTTTGGCAGATGCCATCATGCGGACAGCTCCCGGAACCAGCGAAAGGTTTTCAACCGTTACATTGCTCAGTTTTCCCTGAAGGCTTACGCCCGGATAAACTGAATAGTTGGCCAGCATTTTGTTTGTGTCTTTGGTCAACTGGGCCAGTTGGTCAGTTACCGAATAGGTCAGGTAAGGCGTGATCTTATTCAGAATCATACCGTGAAGCAACCAATTTGCCGATTTGGCCAACACGTTTTTGGTCTTGATGTCAAACTCCGGTTCGGTGATTTCGATGGCGTTTTTCTCCTTGTTGAAAGTCAGGTTACCGGTGAAATAAACCTTACCCTTGATAGAGCCAATGAGGTCGGCGATGAAAATCGCTTTGCCATTGCTGCCGTAAATCGAGAGGTCTTTGATGGTTATCTTTTTGCCAGCTTGCTCGAAAGTCTGGTTCACCAGCTGTTTCTTCGCCATCTCGGCAATCTTCTCAAACGTCACGTCAGCTGCCAGATTGAGAGTAAATTGCTGCGGCGGACGGTTCACGTATTTGAATTCCGGCAAAGCAGTCTTAGTGCCCATCAACGGCTGCGCACCGATTACCGATTCAATCTGCGAATAGAGTGAAATCGCCATGTTCAGCTTATTGCCATTGGTGATGAACGGTGACACGTAAACGTCTTTCGGCGTTACCTTCAGCCACATCTGGTTTTCGGGGCTGACCTGCATCGGTTTTTGCACTTCCGACCAGGCTTGCGACACATATTTCTTCAAATCCACAGCGTCTGACAATGCTTTGTCAATCTTCTCGTCGATAATCTTTTCGCAGCGGGTCAATGCCAGGTTAGCCACAGGACCTACCGGTACGCTGATGCCTGCCACATTCAGTTTCGGAGTCTCCAGCCACTGGTAGCCGGTCGAAGTGGTTTTAGCCACCAGTTTCCAGTTTTTATCCAGTGTAATTGCGGTTTTATAAGACAATGCAATGGAGCCGTTTGCCTCATAATTATCGGAAAGGGTAATGCCCAGCTTCTGTACCTTCCAGGCAAAACGGGTCCAGATTTTAAGCGGCACACGGTATTCAATCACATTGTTGTTGATGGTAAAGGTAAAAGGTTGCGCCTTCCACACTTTTACGGTGAGGTCTTTGTCGGCCACGTTGGAGCCTTCGAAGATAAGCCCGTTCATCTTCTGGTTGATGGCCGCCTCGAGTTTCTTCACATCCAGCTCCACCTGAAGGGGAAGTTCTGATACAGCCGGGGCAATGCCCGATGGAATGTACGACTCCCGGGGTTTCTCGATCTGAGTCGTTTTACAGGATACAGCCACCACAGCCAGCA
>JAUZOF010000399.1 GCA_030706585.1 Bacteroidota bacterium | reverse complement strand
GCTTCGGTTGCCACTTCTGACATCAGCGATCTTTCGGTTACCAATTTATCTTCGGCATTGACTGGCCAGATTAATGGTGTGAGTGTGAGTGAGTCCGGTAGTCGTCCGGGTGATGCCGCATCTATCGTGATCCGAAACAGTAATTTAAGTGTAAGTGCACCATCTTCCAGTACTGGTCTTTTAGTTCCGTTATATGTGATTGATGGTTTTGTATATTCACCGGAAGCCGGACAGGCAGCATTCAATAATCTGGATGCCAGTATGGTTGAAAGTATGTCTGTATTAAAAGATGCAGCAGCAGCCATTTATGGTGCTCGTTCTGCGCAAGGAGTTGTTCTCGTAAGAACCAAACATGGTCAGGTAGGGAAACCAAAAATTACTTATAGTGGACAATTTGGTTATACTGATGAAGCGTATCGTTCCAAAATGCTGGATTCATATAATTTTGGTTTGATTTGGAATGGCATACGTGCTGCAGACCCTACGAGTCCATATGATAAGAAAAATGATTTATTCCAAAGTGACGAATTGAATGCAATGAAGTCGCTTAATTATGATTTGCTTGATAAATACTGGAGTTCTGCGATGACACAAAAACATAGTGTCAATGTAAGCGGAGGTACAGATAATGCTACATATTTTGCAGGTATGTCTTATGTTACACAAGACGGTAACTTAGGAAAAATTGATTATAACCGTTGGAACTACAATGCAGGCGTAGATACTAAAATCAATAAATGGACAAAAGCGTCTTTGCGCGTATCGGGTGACTATGGCAGTACAACAAAAGCAAACGTTAAAGTCGGGGGATCAAATGCTGATAAAGACTATGTGGCATTATTGACTCATCCCCGCTACATTCCTGAATATGTAAATGGCATGCCAATTGCGGCTTACGGCATTACAAATGGCGCTATTGAACAATCGCAGCTGTACAATTACGATGTTGTCGAAAATCTGGGCAACTTTGTTAAGAACATGCCTCAGAATATGGTCATTAATGCTTCTTTGGAATATGATTTCGGCTGGAACAAAATTTTGCAGGGATTGAAACTGCAAGCTACTTATTCTAAGAGTATCAGCACAACAAAAGATAACGAATTCGGTTCTGATTATTCGCTCTATAAATTCGCCGACGGAGCTCGCGGTGGTAGTGGTTCACACTTGTATACCGACACAGAAGAACAGGCTATGAACTTTACCGGAATGACAACTGTTCCTGTTTCTAATGGGAACTATCTGAAAAGAAATACCAGTCGCAGCGATAGTTATCAGTTGAATTTCATTGCCACTTATGCCCGTAAATTCGGACAACACGATGTAAGCGGGTTGTTTACAATTGAAAAAGCTGAAAATGAATCGGAATATGTGTGGGGTAACGTTACCGGACCTTATTCATTTACTAATTATCAATCCACTGGAGCCGGAGGAAATCAAACAACAGCCTTCTCACGTTCTGAAGGTGGAGTATTATCATACATTGGTCGTTTGAACTACTCCTATGCCAACAAATATTTAGCAGAATTCTTAATTCGTTCGGATGCAAGTACCAAGTTCGCTCCTGAAAATTACTGGGGAGTGTTCCCATCTTTGTCTCTTGGTTGGGTCATCTCTGAAGAACCTTGGTTTAAGAAAAATGTGAAGTTTGTTGATTACATGAAGATTCGTGGATCTTATGGTTTACTTGGCCGCGATAATGTAAAAGCTTGGGCTTGGGCACAATTCTATGGATCGGAAACTGTTAAGGGACCTATCTTTGGAACAGATCCAAATGCAATTGCCGGACCACATTTCCAAATACCTAGTGCAGTGCCTAACCGCGATTCACATTGGGATAAAAGCTATAAGAGTAATTTGGGTTTGGATTTGGCTTTCCTGAATAATCGTTTATCAGTTACTTTGGATGGTTATTATGACAGAAACCGTGAGGTATTTATGGCCATTACTGATGCTCCTGATTATCCAAGTACAGTAGGTGCTGTAGCTTCTGCTTCAAATTACGGTTCTATTGATAATTACGGTATAGAAATTTCGTTGGGATGGAGAGATAAGATTGGAAAGGATTTCAAATATTACGTAAAACTCAATACCGGTTATACCGACAATAAAATCCTGAAGGCACCTTGGAAGGATGCGGGATCAAGAGAACTTGATGATATTGTTCCGAATGGACGTGCCGACCGTGGATTATGGGGCTACCAATCAATAGGGATGTTCCATAGCTATCAGGAAATTGCCGAGTATTTTGCTGCCAATAAGATTGTAACCTACATGGGAAAAACTCTGGCAGATGTTCATCCCGGTATGTTGATTTATAACAACGTAAGAGGTTCTCAGAAAGCTGACGGTACATATTATGCGGCAAATGACCCGAATGATCCTGCTGGAAATGTAATTGATAAAAACGACCGTGTACAGATATCTAAATTCCGTAGTAATCCTTATGGCTTTACTCTCAATTTTGGTGGAGACTGGAAGAAACTTTCATTCAGCGCTCAATTAGGAGCCAGCTGGGGTAGTTATACCATGATGCCGACACAGGCGATTAGTAATTCAAGTATTATTTCTACAGCTTCCGGTTATGACGTAATGCAGTATACCAATCTACCTTCATTCTGGGCAGGAAACATGTTTGTTTATAAGGATGTTCTCGATAATCAGGGAAGAGTGGTTTCACCTCAGAACCTCGATGGAAAATATCCTAACCTGCGTTTTTCGGATGTTAATAGTGTAGCTTCTACTTTCTGGAAAGTTAGCAATACGAATGTTACCCTGCGTAACATCACGCTCGCCTATACTCTCCCGAAGACTTGGGTAAGCAAAGTGGGTATTGAAAGTTGTCGATTAAATGTTACCGGACAGAATATGATAAGTTTCTATAATCCTTATCCGGATCATTTTATGAGTACGATGTCAAGTTATAGTACATATCCTACTTTACGGAAAATCACTATGGGTATCAATGTTACATTCTAAAAAGCCACAACAATGACAAAGATATATAAATCAATTTTAAACGTCGCTTGCTTATTGAGTATATTCCTTTGGATGGGATGTAGCGACCAATTCTTGAAAGATAAAAAGAATTATGATAATCTCAGTCCCGAGATCTATAATGATTATGCGGGCGCTTCGTTGAGGGTGCAGGACCTTTATCTTAGATTGTTGCCGGATGTAAATTCCGGATTGTCCTACAGAAGTACAAGTTCTGGAAAAGCAGACATTCAATCGCAGTCAACAGAAGAATTTAGCGGTCTTTCTAACTTTGTAAGTCCAGACGCTACCTTGACATCGTCAAGCAGTTTGAATGATTGGTTTTACGTAAACAAGGCAACGAATGCAGGCCCATGGGGTGAGATTCGTAACTGTAACGATGTGATTGAAGGTGTTACAGGAAGTACATTGTCTGACACACAGAAAAAAACGTTACTTGGTCAGGCCTACTTCTTTCGTGCATGGCAGTATTATTTGCTGGTAAAAATCTATGGCGGTGTTCCTATTGTCGACCATGTGCAAGTGACTGATGTGAACCAGGCAAAGAACTTGGAAGTACCCCGTTCAACAACCAAGCAATGTATTGATTTCATTTGTAAAGATCTGGAAACAGCTGCCGGCATGTTGCCTGCACGCTGGGATGATGCAAATTTTGGACGTATTACCCAAGGTGCAGCCCTGGCTTTGGCCGGACGTGCCCGTTTGCTTTATGCAAGTCCATTGTTTAATCGTGCCGATAATGTTGATCGTTGGCAAGCTGCATACGATGCAAACAAAAAAGCGATTGATGCACTGACTACAGGTGGATTTGGGCTGGCTTATAAAGATGCACCGGGTGTCAACGCAGCCGGTTGGGCAAAAATGTTTTCTGATTTTAATAGCAATGAGGCTGTATTTGTGACACTTTATAATAAAGTTCACGATGACAATGCTGCCAATGAAATTTATAGAAATAACCACTGGGAACAAACCGTCCGTCCAACAAATGCACACGGCGGCGGAGGTATGAGTGCTACCTCATTGATGGTGGATTTATTCCCGATGGCTGATGGTAAGAAACCGACCGAAGTAGGAACTTACAACTACAACCCATTGACATTCTTTGCAACTCGCGACCCACGTTTCTATAGAACTTTCGGATTCCCGGGTGTATCCTGGAGATTTGATGCTGCAAGCGATCCAACTTCGTTAGGTGTTGACTATCCTTATTCCGGAGCCAACTATATGCTTTGGAACTATTCATGGTATGCTAATTCCACCAAACAGGCGGATGCGACACTTAGTGGTTACGGGGCTGATGGTCTGGGTCTGAATTACAAAGGTATTTATATCCGTAAACGTTCAAACGATTTCGATATGACAACTCCAACTCCTGTCTGTATGTACAGATGGAGTTTGGTAGATAACAGACAAG
>JAUZOF010000398.1 GCA_030706585.1 Bacteroidota bacterium | reverse complement strand
TTTATTTTGTATTGCATTGTTATTTTCTTTAGCAGTTTTTGATTGCGATGCGGAGCACCATTTTCAAATTCTCAAGTCTTCAAATTTGCTTATTTTCCCTGGCGGCTTTCGAACAGCGAAACATATGTTTCCATATCCTTGTCGCCACGGCCGGATAGTGTAATCACTACCACATCATCCGCTTTGAATTTCTTTTTACCCAAAACAGCCAGTGCGTGCGACGATTCGATGGCTGGAATGATACCTTCCAGAGCTGTCAGTTCGAATGCTGCGTCAATAGCCTCGTCGTCGGTAATGGCCAAAACTTCGGCGCGACCGCTTTGAGCAAGGTGAGCGTGCATGGGTCCGATACCCGGATAGTCGAGTCCGGCAGAAATTGAATACGGCTCAATAATCTGACCATCTTCGGTTTGCATCAACAGCGTCTGGCTACCGTGGATAATCCCTTTACGTCCCAGGTGAATGGTCGCTGCCGTTTCTCCGGTATCAATACCCAAACCAGCCGCTTCTGCCGAAATGATTTTCACGCGGTCATCGCTCAGGTAGTGGAAATAGGTGCCGGCAGCGTTACTGCCTCCGCCTACACAAGCAATGAGGTAGTCAGGGTAATCGCGCCCCTCTTTTTCAAGCAATTGTACCTTGATTTCTTCACTGATAATAGACTGGAAGCGTGCCACCATGTCAGGGTAAGGGTGAGGGCCTACCGTAGAACCGATAATATAATGTGTATTCGAAGGGTTGCTGCACCAGTCACGAATTGCTTCGTTGGTTGCATCTTTCAGCGTTTTGTTACCGCTTTGTACCGGGAATACCTTAGCGCCGAGCATCTCCATCTTTTGTACGTTCAGTTTCTGGCGTGCTACGTCGGTCGCTCCCATATAGACCACGCACTCCATGTTCATCAACGCACAAACAGTAGCTGTTGCCACACCGTGCTGACCGGCTCCGGTCTCAGCAATGATACGGGTTTTACCCATTCTGCGGGCTAATAGGATTTGTCCGATGGTGTTGTTGATTTTGTGAGCGCCGGTGTGGTTGAGGTCTTCGCGCTTGAGGTAGATTTTTGCTCCGTATTTTTCTGAAAGACGGCGGGTAAGGTAGAGAGGAGTAGGGCGGCCTACATAGTCGCGCAACAGTTGCTGGAATTCTTCCTGAAACGTCGGGTCGCTCATCACTTCCAGATACGACTTGCGCAATTTCTCCACATTTTGATAAAGGATTTCGGGGATATAGGCTCCTCCGAATTCGCCATAATAACCTTCTTCGTTTACGTTGTAGCTCATATATTGTATATTTTGATAATCATTCTTTTTTGAGAAATGGGAATAAAAAAAGCCTGTCGTGAGTGCGACAGGCTTTTGTTTATATTTTGCTTTATAGTAGTTGGCAAATTTGGACAAAGAAATAGCGACTCACGACCGTTGAAGTTGTAAGCGCCACCACCAAAATTTGTTTACTACTGTAAGATTCATATTCGTTTTGTGATTGAATTTGTTGCAAATGTAAAGGGTCTGAATTAAAAATGCAAACGTTTTGTCCTTTTTTTTGCTGATAGTGAGAATTTTGCTTTTATCCCGCAAAATATTTTCCGTATGGTAGTTTGTTCAGGCCATAAACAATTGCAGTCGAAATGGTTAAGCAAAGCAGCGCCAGAGAAGGAATTAACAGTCCCGGGTGAACGGTATTCCAATGGATATTTATTTCGACCAGATATCTCAGGACAAGCATATGTACCAGATAGATTCCGAAGCTGTATTTGCTGATAATATCACGGAGCCTGATGATAACCGGATTTGTGATTTCCAGTTTCCGGAAAAAGAGGAATACACCTATGGTGAAAAGAATCACATTAGGAGAAAGATTTTCATACAGCATTTCATCAAATGACTTTTCTCCAAATGAAATCATACCTGTGCCGATAATCGTGATAACTATACCAATGATGATGCAGGTTGCGGTAACGATATTATTGGTTTTCGGTTTAATGCTCTTGTTGGCCAGGTAATACCCCAATACCAGATATCCCATGCGTCCCGAGAAACTGACGATGTCGATTTCCATATGGAAATCTGAAAAATAAGGTTGTTCCAGTATCGTTGAGCATAGCCAGATGCCGAGGAAATAGAGCATCTCTTTTTCAGTGCAATTCCGGGCCCATTTCCCCAGAATAGGGATGAAAAGATAAAGCCCGATAAGCATGTAAATGTACCAGAAATGAAACGAAGCCCCATATTGCAGTTTTTCCAGAATGTAGTCAAGGCTGTCGAAACTCAGGATATTTTCTCCTTTCTTTGCCTTATCCCAAAAGTCAAAAGCAATGTAAATCAAGCTCCAGAAGAGAAATGGTGTGAGTACACGGGTAAATCTTTTTCTGAAAAATACACCGAGACTATACTCTTTGCCCAGCAATAAGACTCCGGTAAGCATAATGAAAATGGGCACGCTGTATCGAACGGCACCGCTGTAAATGTCACCTACCCACCAGTCTCCGGCAGGGATTTTTCCGAATAAAAGCACCGTGTCGCCCGAGGAATGAAGGAGTACGACGCCGATAGTAGCCAGTGCCCGGAGATTGTCTATCCAGACTTGTTTTTTTGTTGGTTGCATCAGGTGAGAATTTGTTGCAAAATTAGAGCGTTTTTCGGGAATGTGGTTATTCTCAGCTTTTCTTGTCCTGATTTCTCTTTCATTAAAAAGCAAATTGTGTACTTTTGTTCTCAAATTTGAGTACTGAATGAAACGATTTCTCCTGGCCTTTTTTAGCGGGCTTTCACTGATCTTTCCGGCTTTAGCCCAACATTACCGCCTGCATCCCGATATTCCCGTCGATAGTTCCTATTCAGCCCAAAAAGAGTGGAAAAAACACAGCAAAAAATATCAGGCGATTACGTTGGCAGATGTAGGCAACACTGAAAAACTTCAGATAAATAACGACGTCGTCTATGCAAAATATGGGAAAAGGGAGATGCATCTTGACCTTGTCAGGCCTAAAGGTGTGAGTAAAAAGGTTCCCGTGGTGGTGATTGTCCATGCAGGAGGCTGGCGTTCGGGAGAGAAGAATATGGACCGTCCGATGGCATACGAACTTTCCCGCAATGGTTTTGCTACAGTCTGTGTGGAATACCGTCTTTCGATGGAGGCTAGATATCCGGCTGCTATTCAGGATGTAAAGGCTGCCATACGATGGGTCAGGGCAAATGCAAAAACATACGGACTCAATCCTGACAAAGTGGCAATTATGGGAACTTCTGCCGGTGGCCAATTGGCGTCATTAATCGGAAGTGTAAATGAGCCTTTTGCCAAATATCAAAATGAGCTTTATAAAAAGTATTCCGACCGGGTGCAGGCGGTAGTAGATGTGGATGGTGTGCTGGCATTTCTGCATCCCGAATCGAGTGAAGGACAGGACCAACCGGGTAAACCCTCGGCTGCAACGCTCTGGTTTGGCGTTTCTGCAAAAGAAAACCCTGCGCTTTGGAACGAGGCATCGGCCTTGCACCGGGTGAATAAGCACTCCGCACCGTTCCTTTTTGTGAATAGCGCCCAGGCTCGTTTCCACGCCGGGCAAAATGACATGGTGAATAAACTGAACCAACTGAAAATTTATAACGAGGTGCATCAGATTCCTGATACCCCGCATACCTTCTGGTTGTTCCATCCCTGGTTGGATACGGCGATGACCTATATTATTCCTTTCCTGAATAAAACGTTGAAATGAAGAGTTTGATTTTTGCCGGACTGGCTGTTGCTCTGCTTACTGCTTGTCAGGCAACAGTGAAGCATGAGGCTACACCATCCGATTACATAGTTCGCAAGGGCGAAGTGTTTAAAATTGATTTAAAATCCAATCCTACCACGGGTTACCACTGGGTGATCGTTCATCGTGACGAACGGGAGCTGGCTGATAGTGTGTCTGATAATTTTACACCGGATAGAAAACCAAAAGATGGTTTCGTTGGTGGCGGTGGTACGCAAACCTTTAAGTTTAAAGGGACAGATAAAGGCATCGACACCCTGAAATTTGAATATGTGCGTCCCTGGGAAGTAGGAGCAGAGCCGTGTCAGACGGCATCTTATATCATTGAAGTTCGCTAATTACATACGAATGAAACGAGCATGAACGAATGTTCTTCAACGGGTATAATTCATATGCGATACCGATAGCTATCGGTACCATATGTGGCCAAAACAAAAATAAATAATGACATATGAAATTATATCTACCCATTGATGGCAATCCGTTGAAGGCCTTTTTACTGATGTTGGGAGGCCTTTTTACCGGATACCTGATTGCTTTTGCGCTCATCTTTTTTGCCGCAAAGCTGTATGCACCGTTTGGTGAAATCCTTTTTCATCAGGCGCCTGCAACGGCTGAATACGTACGATGGATGTTCGTTCTTTCCACTCCGCTA
>JAUZOF010000397.1 GCA_030706585.1 Bacteroidota bacterium | reverse complement strand
TACCGTTGCTCTGGTTTCTTCATTGATCGCTTTTCGAAAATAAGAACCTAAAGAAATAGATAGCCATGAGAACAAAGCCGCAACTCTCTTCTGCCCAAATCTGGACCATGAGCATCGGATTTCTGGGTATTCAGGCCGGATTTGCTTTGCAGAATGCAAATGCGAGCCGCATCCTTCAGACCTTTGGCGCTGATGTCGGGTCGTTGTCGTGGTTTTGGATTGTGGCGCCGCTGACCGGAATGATTATTCAGCCCATTATCGGCCACTATTCCGATCATACCTGGGGCCGGCTTGGACGACGGAAACCCTATTTCCTGGCCGGGGCACTGCTGGCAGCGGTGGCGCTTGTCTTTATGCCCAATTCGGCTATGCTTTCAGCCATTGTTCCACCTTTGTTGGTGGGAGCAGGAATGCTTACACTGATGAATGCCTCGTTTAATGTGGCGATGGAGCCTTTCCGCGCATTGGTGGCCGACTTGTTACCGGATAATCAACGGACGCTGGGCTTCTCGGTGCAGACTTTCCTGATTGGTGTCGGTGCGGTGATTGGCTCCTGGCTGCCATTTATCCTGTCGGAATGGATGGGGGTTGGTAAACATACCCCGAATGGAGAGGTGCCTGTCAACGTGATCATTTCGTTTTATGCGGGAGCCGCCATGATGGTGGGCGCTATCGCATGGACTATTATCAAGACTAAGGAGTATCCGCCGGAAATTCATCGCCAGTTTCAGTCGGACGATCAGCCTGCAGAAAGCCATCAGCACAAGGGATTGTCAGTCATTCTCAAAGATATTGCCGGTATGCCTAAGACCATGAAAGAGCTGGGCATCGTTCAGTTTTTCTCCTGGTTTGCCCTGTTTGCAATGTGGGTATATACCACGCCTGCCGTTGCTCAACACGTTTATGGGACAATTGATCCGAACTCCGAAGCTTACCAGAAAGCCGGAGACTGGGTGGGTGTGCTCTTTGGGGTTTATAATCTGGTCGCGATGTTTTTTGCCCTGGCTTTACCCGGCATTGCCGCCAGGACCAACCGGAAGATTACCCATGCCATCTCCCTGACCTTTGGGGCGGCGGGATTGATTTCCATTTTCTTTATCACGAATCCCTATTGGCTGATTCTTTCCATGGTGGGGATCGGGATTGCATGGGCGAGCATCCTGGCAATGCCTTATGCGATACTGGCCGGAGCCATTCCCCCCGCTAAGATGGGAGTCTATATGGGGATATTCAACTTCTTCATTACTATCCCTCAGATTATAAGCAGTCTGGCCAACGGGCCGATTGTGAAATATGTATTTCACTCAGATTCCATGTATGCCATCCTGATGGCCGGAGTTTGTCTGTTGATTGCTGCCGTATCGGTTGTCTTTGTTCAGGATAAAGGTTGACAATAAATACCAATTAGCTTTAGATATTCATGTTTAGGGTTGCCCTGCTTTGTGAAAAGCGGGGTTTCTTTTTGACTTATGCTCAGGATGGGTATATAATGTCGGAATCATCCTTTATATTTGCTCCATATTCTTATGTCAATGGATAACCTTGATAGCGATAACTATTAACACAATTATATTATGAAACACAGCTTCCAGTTACCGGACCTTCCCGGTTCCGAATTTGTCATTGAAACCTCTTTCTTGTCAGGGAAATCCAGATTGTATATGGATAATATTCCTGTGGAGCAATCCCGCGAAAAAGGAAAACCCTATTTGATCCCAACTCCGGCGGGTAGTTTTATCAAGGCTTATCCGAAGAGAGTACCTCTTGAGTTTGTCCCAACATTGGAAATTAATGGAACTGTGCATCGTATTGTAACCAAACTGTCATGGCATGAGTATCTGATCGGAGGACTACCCTTTCTGTTGGTATTTATCGGAGGGTTGATTGGTGGAGCATTGGGGGCAGCAGGAACGGTTACGAACTACGCAATATTCAGGGGCGAAAGTACCGCAACAATAAAATACATAAAGATCATCGGAATTACAGTCGGCGTTTATTTTGCCTACTTTTTGCTGGCTGTAGGCCTGAACCTTTTGATACGCTCTTAATGCGAACTTGTCAATGCAATATACAGCGCTTGCACAAATATTGTTAAGGGGGAATAGCAACGCAGACTATTGATTATATTCGCATTATCAATCAATTTAAAATCAATACACATTATGAAAAAGCTGATAGCATCATTATTCGTATCTGCCGCTTTGATGGCATCCGGTTCTGCAATGGCTCAGTGCTGCCATAAAGGCGATACAGTTAAAGCGGCAGCTTGCTGCCAAAAAGGCGATAAGAAAGCTTGCTGCAAAAAAGGAGAGAAAAAAGCCGAGAGCAAAGTTGAAAAGAAAACTGAAAAGAAATAATTCTGGTAATACAACATTTATACTCGTCCCGGAAGATATCCTTTCGGGACGAGTTGTTTTAAAGAGAAAGGGCATAACCTCATCAGCTATGCCCTCCCGGTAATTCTTAATTCAACGCTTTTTTAAACTTAGCCAGTTCATCGGCAAAGAAATTCACCGAATCACTTTTTTCTTCCTGCCCACGCTTCAGGGCAAACTCTTCTAACTTGATTGCCTCCTGAATGAAACCGAGTTCAAACAGGATATGGGCATAAGTATCGTTGATCTGGATCTCTTCCGGTTTCAACTGGTAAGACTTGAATGACCATGCTTTGGCCTGCTGTAACGCATTTTTATCGTTGAAGGTCTTGTAGTTTTCGTACACATACCAGCTGATATCGTTGTAGTCATAAGGGGAAATGCTATCCTGAGCCAGATAGAGTTTCGCCTTTTGCATAAGCTTATTCCAGCTATTCAGCTCATTCTTCTGAGACCGGGCTTTGTAATATGCCATCCGGAATTCGGCAAAAGTTTTATGTTTTGCGAAGAGTTTCGGATCCACTTTACGAAGCGAAATGTATTTCACACTATCCTGCATGTTGGCATCGAGCAGGCTCATGATTTTATCAGTCACCTCTTTCTTACCAAACTTCTTCTCGTATTCACCATGATGTTTGACGAAGAACTTAAACTGCGGATTGTCAAGATCATTCACAAACCAACGATACAACTGCCAGGAACCTTCGGACAGACGTTGTTCCAGTGTCTTGTTTTTAAAATACTCATCCAAAAGCGATTTCTTATCGGAAGAGTAACGATTAGCCGATAAGTAGTTGGTCAATGTTTCAGCCGATCGGTCGCCGTTGTTGATTTTCTGTTGCAGAGCTTTCAGGTTATTGTTGCTATCCATAGCGACTTTGCCTAAAGAGAGTAAATGCTCGACTCCACCGCAACCAATAGACATGTGCTCCACTTCGCCTTTGGCATTCAGGAACAGCAAAGTGGGATAAGCCCTGACACCGTACTTTTTAGCGATAAGTCTGCCTTCCGGGGTCTCCATATCGAAAGAGAGGTTGATGAAGTTCTGATTGTAAAAGTCACCCGCTTCTTTCAATGGGAAAATGTGGGAAGCCAGATAACGGCAGGGGCCACACCATTTGGTATAGCAATCCATGAAGATCAGCTTACCTGCCTTAGCCGATTTATCCAATGCGGTCGACAACAGAGAGTCTTCACTAAACTTTATGCCATTATTTTCTTCCGCGATGTCATTGGCTCTTACCCAAATCTCATCCACCGGCATACAGGAGATCTGATGATCAGTGCCGGCACTACGTTGAAGAAAATCCCCCCAGAAATGGAGCGTATCATTCTGAATGGTGAAGGTGTAAAGATTCGCACTCCTAAGTCCGTCATGAATAGTTACAAAGGTGTTGTTGTCAAAAACCCTGTATTTTCCACTATTGAATGTGGCGCCATTGCTATTCCGGCTTTCGAAAGTCAGATTTTTATTAAAATAGAGCGTTCGACCGGAGGGGGTACTGCCGGTGAGATTTTGCACTATCCGCCAGGTGGTACCGACCAGATTCACGGTTTTCGACTCATTACTTTGTGCCTTGGCTGCAGGAATGGATGTCCCTATAACCAGCCCCAAAGCTAATCCGGAAAGAATTGAAGTTTTTTTCATAGTAAATAAAGTATTATTGGATTAAAAATGAAGCTACTGCACATGCAGTGCTATTGCTTCGTCATTTTGTGTTCTTTGATGTCAACGACTTTGGTTGTTGTCCCGGAAAAACAGTCCGGAGGGGCTGAAAAATGGTCGGGAGTCTGCCTCCCTTGCATTTTTCAGTGCCTCCGGGGCATTTTTCAGTGCCGCTCTCGCGTTTTTCAGTGTCTCCCACGCATTTCGGAGTGACTCCCACGCACTTTTCAGTGCCGATGATGCATTTTTCAGTGCCTCCCGGGCATTTCGTTGCGCCTCTTTTGCGTTTCTATTGCCGGCAAGACCTAACAGGTTTTCAAAACCTGTTAGGTCTTCTTTAATTCCGGTTATCCACCTTTATCAAAAACTCTTTCAG
>JAUZOF010000396.1 GCA_030706585.1 Bacteroidota bacterium | reverse complement strand
TAACTAATGACAAGGGTTGCGCTCGTTATGGCACTTAAGCCGACACCTCACGGCACGAGCTGACGACAACCATGCAGCACCTACACATCTGCTATTGCTAGAAAACCAGTTTCCTGATTCGTCAGATGCATTTCAAGCCCGGGTAAGGTTCCTCGCGTATCATCGAATTAAACCACATGTTCCTCCGCTTGTGCGGGCCCCCGTCAATTCCTTTGAGTTTCATTCTTGCGAACGTACTCCCCAGGTGGATTACTTATCGCTTTCGCTTAGCCACTAACATTCTATCGCTAACAGCTAGTAATCATCGTTTACTGCGTGGACTACCAGGGTATCTAATCCTGTTTGATCCCCACGCTTTCGTGCCTCAGCGTCAGTTACATTCCAGTAAGCTGCCTTCGCAATCGGTGTTCTGTGTCATATCTATGCATTTCACCGCTACACAACACATTCCGCCTACCTCATTTGCACTCAAGACCGCCAGTTTCAATGGCAATGTTAACGTTGAGCGTCAACCTTTCACCACTGACTTAACAGCCCGCCTACGCACCCTTTAAACCCAATAAATCCGGATAACGCTTGGATCCTCCGTATTACCGCGGCTGCTGGCACGGAGTTAGCCGATCCTTATTCGTAGGGTACCTACAATAGAGTACTCGTACTCTTTTTTATCCCCCTACAAAAGAAGTTTACAATCCATAGGACATTCTTCCTTCACGCGACTTGGCTGGTTCAGGCTCTCGCCCATTGACCAATATTCCTCACTGCTGCCTCCCGTAGGAGTCCGGACCGTGTCTCAGTTCCGGTGTGGGGGACCTTCCTCTCAGAACCCCTACTGATCGCTGACTTGGTAGGCCGTTACCCTACCAACTATCTAATCAGACGCATGCCCATCCGTAATCTATAAATATTTAACAACTAATCCATGCGGATCTATTGTCTTATGCGGTGTTAATCTTCCTTTCGGAAGGCTATCCCCCAATTACAGGTAGGTTGCATACGCGTTACGCACCCGTGCGCCGGTCGCCACCAAAGTATTGCTACCTCGTGCTGCCCCTCGACTTGCATGTGTTAGGCCTGTCGCTAGCGTTCATCCTGAGCCAGGATCAAACTCTTCATTGTATAAATTTGTTTTGTTCCTTGTGATAATAACCATCACTGGTGATTATCGTGTCTTCTCAAGATGACTTCCTTTATTTTATTAAAGGTGTAATTCTAAGTAAATTGACGGTTAGCTCTCACACTAACCTTTCCTTATACTACATTTTGTTGTTTCAGTTATATTCAAAGATCTCTCGTTTTGCCCTCTCCTTTTATCAAGGCGAAAGGGACTGCAAAGGTACTGCTTTTTCTTGAACTGCCAAATATCTTTGCAACTTTTTTCAAAACTTTTTTCTCAGCTCCAAGTCTTAAAAACACCTCCGTGCTTCCCTCTCAAAGCGGGTGCAAAGTAACACCCTTTTTTTTATAATACCAAATACCATCCCCCATTTTTTGGCATAAAAATGACCCTATACCCCTATACGTTTGATATAACTAATTTTAGAAAAGAAAAAAAACAGCCATTTTTACGATCCGGTATCAATCATAACGAAAAATATCCCGCTTTCTACCAGATTCCACCCATAATATGAACCTGGAAAATATCCAGAAATGATCGGATTTTTCGCAAAAATGCCTCTTCGAATGCAACAACTACCATTTTGAATAGGGATTTTTAGACAAATAAGAGTTATAAAAACGTATATCTCCCGTCACTTCCCTTCCCAACCATGATGGTTTTTCGAACAAAGTATCTTCTGTTGGGAGCTCAATCTCGGCAATTATGAGACCTGAATTATCCCCCATGAACTCATCGACTTCAAAAAAAAGAGAAGAATTCGGGATAATGTGTCGTTTTTTTTCAATAATTCCGGGTTCACAAAGAAACAATAGCTCTCTGGCCTCTTCAATAGAAATCTCTTTTTCCCATTCGAAGCGACTTACTCCCGATTGGTTGTTTTTTCCTTTAATAGTAATGAAAGCTTTGTCATCTTTAATACGGATACGAACCGTTCTCTCAGGGACAGATGAAAGGTAACCCTGCATTATATAAGTAGTACGCGTTGTATAGGAATGAAAGTCTCCGCTGACCAAAAATTTCCGTTCAATTTCGAGTGGCATAACATAGTTGTTTAATTGTACGATGGCAAAGATATAAAAAAGCCATCAGATCAATTTGACACCCGCCGTTATAAGTTATCCTATATAATAAGGAGTAGTCATGAACAAATATCTGAGGCTTCTATAGAGAAGTTAGGAAAGAGTTGTCCTTGTTAAGCGTTTTGTCTGACCCAATATTTCAGACTTATTCTGATTATTAAATCAGGACTGGGCAGATATAAGCACGACTGATGATTTTGAAAAAAGAGAGGCATGTAATTGAATACATACCTCTCTTGAATCTGACAAAATAGAATTCCGATTTATGGATTGATTATTTTCTTCGTAACGGCTCCCTTATTGGTAATAATCTTCACAAGGTACACCCCAGGAACAGATGGCAAGTCGATTGACGTTTCGTAACCGTTTAGCTCTTTTTGTTTGCAGAGCTGCCCGGTCGGGGTGTAAACAAGAAGTTGTTTCATAACATCAAGGCCGTAAACAGCAACATTAGTCTGGTTTTGAATGAATGTAATTCTGCTGTCCATGTTTTCGCCAAGCGACCCCGTTTTCTTTCGGAACACTAATGCATAATTGGGAACTGAAGAGGCATCAGCAACTGACAATGTATATGAAGACAAATTCAAATTAGTTAATGATCCGGAGTCATCTTTTATATAGACGACCAAAGTGGAGTCTTTCTCAGGCAATGTAATTGTATAATCGCCTTTGTCGGGAACACTAATCTGCAGAGGAATTTCTATGGAATTACCAGTAAAAGGAAGCATATTAATTCCGAGACCCAGAGAACTGCCTTCTGCAAATGTATTCATTACAATGTTCGAGCCATTTGACGTTGCTGACCAGTTTGGTGAGTCTTCAATTTCGACCTGAGCTGCATGGGCATTTGGATGGAACAACACATATGTATTCCCCGATTTATTATTTCCGGAGGCATGCAGATGAAACAACATTGGCTTGGCGATGTCGGAGGTTACCTGCTCAACATCTGAAAAACTTTTCACCTTTAGCGGATTGGAACTGGATGCCAGTTGTTTAAATTGGATATTTCCAATATTGGCTCCGTTTTTAATAAAACATCCGGCAAAAGGAGCAAGTCCTCTGCTATAAAAGCTAGTTAGAGGTATTATGTCATAGGTATCGATGTCTGTATCATAAGTATACACACCTCCTCCATATGCGTTCACTGACGGATCTGTAGTACCGCTGCTATTTAATGGCCAATAATTACTGGTGCTATACTCAATGGTAGCAATTTGAGGGAATGGATTGGATATAAAATTCCAGCCCCAATCGAACCATGTCGTATTAGCGTTTGTATCATATTCCAAAGTTCTGCTAAACACATCTCCTTTTGAAAATGTAACTGGTCCGCCAGAAGGGAAGATTACGATATTGCCATAATAAGGATCGCCTTCCACAATTTTATTGTTCAGTTGAAGCGCATATCCTGTTCCGCGGTGCATTGTACTGTTGGTCGTGTTCAGTCGTGTTGTCCAGGCACTTTTGTTAGCTCCATAATCGGCTCTGGTTTTTTCGGTGTAAGGTTCTATTCTTGCTGTGTTTTCAATTATGGCACCATCTATATTATTGACATTAACATCATAGGGAACGCCAAAGAATGTCCATGCCTGACTACCGTCGGTTCTTAGCTTCTTGAACTTGCGGATATAAAGTGCTTTGTTTGCTGTCAAAGAGCTTGAAGCTGCACAGGTTATTATTGGCGATGTTGTGTTATCGTCATATATAGTAAGGATCGATGGAGTAATTGTCCCTGAAATATTCAGTGTTGTACCGGGATTAAGAAGAACTTCCGCATTATTCAAATCTGAGAGCGTGGATGTGACCGGACCATTAGTATTCTTTTTTATGGTTGTGGTGTAACTTACAAGAATAACCGTATACCCATCAAATTTCTGGTATTCTCCTATATATATAGATGACCCATTTTTTCGAATATTTCCATTTGCATCCACTGTCGTTGTATTAGAACTTGCCAATCCTTTTCCCAAACATGGAGAAATCAGCAACAGAGAATAGTCTCCGTTTGCTGGATCCTTGAAATTGGGAGAACGGTGATACAGCTCAAAGTTATGAGTCGTTGCTGTATTCTCATTCCAGATATTGCTTGCATATCCACTGGCATAATTAGAACTGGCAGCACTGTAAGTTATATTTGGGAGAGTACCGGTTACGTTGTCCGAATTTTTCCACAGAACAGTATTGGTTACTGTTGCAGAAGCCGAGCCTGAATTGATT
>JAUZOF010000395.1 GCA_030706585.1 Bacteroidota bacterium | reverse complement strand
TAATTAATTGCTGATACTCTTTCATGGAAATTATAATTTAAAGGTTTGATTCACAATCTCTCTAAACAATGGCTTTTCGGAGTTTGTTCGGCGTTTTTGAAGAAACATCAAAACACAAATATCAATGCCAAAATTGCAATCTAAAAAGATACACTGAAATTGGTAAAAGATACCGTGGGTTATTTTAACTTTGCGGGGAATCAAAAATGTGTTCTTTATTTCCAGATATTTATTCAATCCATAAGAAGTGTCATGAAACTCCCCCACTCCATCAAAACGACATTCTCCCTAATGTCATTTCTCTGTGTAGCCATGCTTAGCAATGCTGCACAAAATACAGATCCGCTGGTAGCGCATATCGATTCAACAATCGCTCCGGGTAAAGATTTCTTCATGTTTGCCAATGGCAAATGGTTTAAGCAGAATCCGATTCCGGCCAGTGAGACATCGAACGGCATTTTCCAGATGATACAAGACACCATCAATGCGCAGATCCACGATGTATGCGTCTCGTCTGCCCGGATAAAAAACAAAGAACAGGGAAGTGCACGTCAAAAGATCGGCGACCTTTATATTACCGGCATGGATTCTGTCTCGCTTAACCGCAAAGGTATTAATCCGATCAAAGCAGATCTGGCACGTATCGACAAGATTGCCTCGCAAAAAGATCTGTTGGCAACCGCTGCCTGGATGCGGACAATCGGAGCCGGAACAATGTACGGTCTTTACGTCGCGCAGGATGATAAGATCAGTAGCAAACATGCGGTTTTTATAGCACAGGGAGGATTGAGCCTGCCAGATCGGGAATATTACTTTGCCACGGATAAGCAAGCGGTGAAAGTTCGTCAGGCTTTCGTCACTTATGCCCGGAAAATGTTCCTGAGAATGGGATATGACGCTAATGGTGCACAATCAGCAGCCAAAGAGATTATGAAACTGGAAACTGCACTTGCCAAAGTTTCCCGCAAGCTGGAAGATACGCGTGATCCTTTTCGCAACTACAACAAAATGTCTTTCAACAAACTGACAGCAACAAATCCTGCACTGGAGTGGCAACTGACTTTCCAGACCGTTGGTTTGCCTAAAGTAGATAGTGTGATAGTCGGCCAACCGGAATTTGTAAAGGCGTTGAATGGTTATTTGAAAAGCTTTCCGATATCGGTATGGAAGTCCTACCTGAAACTGAATCTCATCGGCTCTTATGCTGAATACCTCGATGATAAAACCTTCCGCATTGCCTTTGATTACAGTTCGGCACTGCGTGGAACAAAAGTGCCCCGTCCCCGTTGGAAACGCGTCACCAATGAAGTGGACGGATCACTCGGTGATTTAGTCGGACAGGTTTATGTAAAAGATTATTTGCCTCAGGGAACGAAAGAGAAATTACTTGAGATAGGAACAGAGATCAAGAAAGTGTATGCAGAACGCATCAAAAATCTCGACTGGATGTCGCCGGAAACTAAGCAAAAAGCCCTTCACAAACTTGACGTGATGATTATGAAAGCCGGTTATCCGGATAAATGGAAGGATATGAGCAAACTCGAAATCGACCGTTCTTCCTTTGCCGAGAATATGAAAAGAGTGGCTCAATGGCATTTCAACTACATGTTTTCAAAATATGGGAAACCGGTGGATCGGACAGAATGGGATATGCAGCCACAGACTTACAACGCCTATTATAATCCTTCGAACAACGAAATCGTAGTGCCGGGATGCAATATCCTTGTTCCGGGTTTCGAACGCAAAATGGCCGATGACGCGATTCTTTATTCCATTATCGGAGGTTCTACTTTCGGCCACGAGATGACGCATGGATTTGACGATCAGGGTGCTAAATATGACGCTAACGGAAATCTAACCAACTGGTGGACACCTCAGGACAGCGCGAAGTTCTTTACCCGGACAAAAATGATCGTTGCACAATTCAATAAATATGTTGCCGTTGACACGCTGCACATCAACGGAGAGATGACACAAGGTGAGAATATTGCCGATCTTGGTGGCATTGCGATGGGATACGAAGCCTTTAAGAAAACCGCCCAATATAAAAGTAACGAGATAATCTCAGGACTCAATCCTGACCAACGGTTCTTCCTCGGATATGCTATGGCCTGGATGGTGAATGCCCGTCCCGAGTATATCTCCAATCAGGTACGCAGTGATGTCCATTCACCTGCAAGATTCCGTGTAAACGGACCGCTATCAGATATGGATGCTTTCTACTCTACGTTTCATATTCAAAAAGGAGATGCCATGTGGTTACCGGAAGAACTTCGGGTGAAAATCTGGTAAAACGAAGAGACGATATTATTCAATTAAGCCCTGTTGATTTATTTTCAACGGGGCTTATTGCTTGTGCAAAAGTTATAATTCAAAGAATAAGTATCGAAAGAACGAATCTAACTTCTCTACTTATTTCTTAGGAGTCCAAATGGCATTCCACAGGAGTACTTCATCATTAGCCGAGTAAGATCTGGCAAAACGATCGCCTTTGTCCGGATCTTTTTCGATAAACTTCACATCCGGTCCGGAAAGATACTTATACGTCAATGCCTTGTTTGAACGGAATGTGATTGAATAATGCCTTTGATCTTTCTTGTTCATCTTCTTAATTGAATTCCAACCATCCCAACCACCGACGATATAACAACCGTTAGTTCCTTCAGGCACTGTGACAGTATAGGTAATAAAGGCATCAGGAACCGATTTATCATACACAGCCAACCATTTTGCGACTACATCATTAGCGGAGTAGGTTCTTCCATCCACCCAATCACTAGTAGCTGTTATTTCCCCATACCCTTTACCGGGACCGGCAAAATAGATGTACTTCATTAATTTGTTAGTCAGGATAGTCGTAGTATAATGTGCCTTATCTACTTTCTGCATTTCCTTAAAGCTTTTCCAACCATCCCATGCTCCTGAAATATAACAGCATTTAGTGCCCTGAGGTACCGTAACGTGAAATGTAAGGTTTTCATTCCTTATAGATTTATCATACACAGCCACCCATTTGGCAACAATATCTTTTTCAGCATAAGCCCGGTTATCTATTTCAGTGCCATCTGCTGCTTTTTCAACGTATCCCCAGCCCGGACCGGAGCAATATTTATATTTATGCGAGGTCTTTGCGGTCGGAATATTTATTGAGTAGTGTGTATCATCTATCTTTTTCATCATTTGATGCTTCCATCCATTCATTTCACCAGCAATGTAACAGGCATTTGTGCCCACAGGAACCGTAACAGAATAAGTAAGCGCGTTTGCCATTATAAAAGCAAACGACACAATCAGGGTCAATATCACTCTTTTCATGGCTTTGTTTGTTTTTTAGATTTTAGAGATTTCTCTTAAAGAAGAATAGTTTAAGGATTTGCGTATCTGTCTTAGGCATGAGAAATAAAGGTATGTAACAGCAGATTCGGAAAACATACCGGAGAGTGTTGTCACAGAGAGCTTTGGTATATACACCAACAATCAGAATGAGGCTAACAATATAACAATCGGGGAAAATAAAGAGTTTATTTACTGATTATAACCTTTTAAAGTAGAATATTGAAACGGCATACTTTCAATTGGAGCAATTATTTCCTATAATGAGATGGCAGTCACAAATTTGATCAACAAAAAACGCCAGCATATTCATGGAAAGCAATAAATTTGCCACCTTAAATCATAATACTACACACTACAATGAAAAAGAAACAACTACTGACACTGCTTCTCTTTGCGTTTGCATTGCTGAGTTACGGAACTATTCCGGTTCCTTTCAATCAAAAAAACATCACTTACATGGGGCGAATCGGCATGGAGTCAAACCAGTACGCCGAATTCTACTGGCCGGGAAGTTCCATATCAATTAACTTTAAAGGGACTGAAATCAAGGGAACATTTAAAAACGTGAAAGAAGAAACCTACTTCTTCGTAATCGTGGATGGCGACGATAGCAATCCGGTGAAAATCAAACCTGACACGATTAAATCCACAATTGTTTTGGCGAAGGGGCTGAAGAATAAGAAACACACACTACAGGTATTCAAACTCACCAATAACACGACCTTCTCCCGCTTTTACGGTTTTGAACTGGCCGATGGCTCTAAAATTTTGCCTGCTTCTCCCCTGTCTAAAAGAAAAATAGAATTCTATGGCAACTCGATTACCGCAGGTCACGGAGTGGATGTCAAAGCCGGAAATCCTGACTCGGGAAGTTCAGCCCTGTTTAATAACTACTGGACTTATGCTGCCCGCACTGCCCGCCATTACAATTCGCAATACTCTTGCATTGCCCGCAGCGGCATCGGCATCATGGTAAGCTGGTTTCCTGAGATTATGCCTGAGATATATGACCGCACCAATCCGGATAATCCTCAAAGCAAATGGGATTTTAGCAAATACACTCCCGATATCGTGGTGATCAACCTCT
>JAUZOF010000394.1 GCA_030706585.1 Bacteroidota bacterium | reverse complement strand
TTTCCTCAAGCAAGCTAATGCCAGTCGTTATGTCTATATAGAGCTGATTAATCCCCTCAATAAAGTTGTAGAAAGAATAAAGTTAAAGCCCGATAGCACCGGTTGTTTCTATGGAAATCTCCGTTTGGGCGATGAATTAGGTGAAGGAGGGTATTTGTTAAGAGCTTATACCCGGTATATGCAAAACCAGGGAGCCGATTATTTCTTCACAAGGCCGATATATGTAACAAATCCTGTTTCTGGAAAAATAGCTCTTGAAATTAAATATTCGGCGGATGGCAATGCTGTGAATGCAGACGTAAATTTCACCAAAAGATCCGATGTTGAGAAGATTGTCCCGGATCAGTGCGTTGTGTGTCATGGTGGAACCTCTGATGAAAACAAAAAAGAAATTTCCTTTAAAGGGAAAACAGGACATTTCACTTTAAGCGCCAAAGAGCTTGACAGAGAACGGCGATTTTTGCTGGAAGCTGTTATTGATGGCCAAATCTATAAAAAGTATTTTGAGGTTCCTTATCTGGAAAAAGCATTTGATGTCTCATTCTTTCCGGAAGGAGGTTACGCTATGATAGCGACTCATACCACGATGGCGTTCAAGTCGATAAATACAGATGGATTGTCAGAAGAGGTGAAAGGGCTGGTCTTTGATGATCAGAATCAATTGTGTGGGGAATTTGAAAGCACTCACTTGGGAATGGGGAGTTTTGGTATGTATTATTCTCCGGAACGAAAGTATTATGCTGTCTGTACCAATAAGGAAAATGTTTCAAAACGATTTGATTTGCCACAACCATCAGATAGCGCTGTAGCATTGAAGACGGTGTGGGAGCATAATAAGCTGTTGGTTACTATATTAAAATCGTCCAATTTTCAATTGCAGCCGGAAACTCAATTGGTAGCTCACATCCGGGGAGTGCCTATCTATGCGGAGCCATGGGATGCAAAACGAGAGTATATTACTTTTGATGAAAATTTCTTTCCGGCAGGAATTGTCCATTTATTGTTGATTGACAAAGACCGGAATATATTGAGTGAGCGCCTTGTGTTTTCTACACAGAAAAGCACTTTTGCCAACACAAGCGTTGAGCTCGATAAAGATAAATATAAAGCGCGTGACAAAATACATATGTCGATTCACGTTACTGATGAAAACAAAGAGCCTTTATCAGGCAACTTTTCATTGTCAGTGGTGGATACAAAAGACGTCTCTGTTGATACTACTTCAACGATTATTTCAACGTTATTACTTTCGTCGGAGCTCAAGGGGAATATTGAATCCCCGATGAGTTATTTGCAGAAGGACAATAAAAAATCGGCCGCTGCATTAGACGTTTTGCTGATGACACAGGGGTGGCGTAGATATGATATTCCCAATCTCTTAAAAGGAAGCCCAGCGAAGGATTTGAAGTATCCTGTCGAATTAGGTGAAGATGTTTCAGGTAAGGCAGAGGGGGTGTTCTCTGCATTGAAAGATGGCCATATCACACTGCTTGCACTTAAGGACTCTGTAATCGGTACATCTTATACAAAGCCGGACAGCAAAGGCATTTTTATTTTCAAAGATATAGAATACCCGGAAGGAACCAGATATGTTATACAAGCCAATACCGTAAAAGGGTCGGGTAGAGTCTTTCTAGAAATGGATACTTTGAAGCAATATCCCTCACTGAATACTTCTGTGATAATGCCCAAAAAAGAAATTGTCTTGAATGATACCTATTTGGCGAATTCGGTCAAAAAGTATAATCTTGAAAATGGGATGAGAACGTATAATCTGGCTGAACTGACTGTCACAGCAAATCGAAAATCGAATATAAAAACAGAATCGCCGTACTATTCGATTATGTCCTCGATGGTTATAACTGCTGAAGATATTGATAAATGGAAACTCCTTTCGGTATATGATCTTTTACGCAGGATTCCGGGTGTTACAGTTTCAGGTTCGACTGTGCTTTACAGAGGAAATACCCCGATGTTACTTTTGGATAATGTTCCGACAGAAGATTTTGATTACGATATGTTAGTGGTGGATGATATTCAGGATGCTTTTGTTACACCCGGTACAACAATGGGGGTGATATTCGGATCCCGTGGAGCAAATGGGGCAATTGTAATCAATACCAAGAAAGGATTTATTCAAACCAAGAAAATGAGTTCTAATATAAGGTACTTGAATGCTTGCGGCTACCAGCAACCGACTCAGTTTTATTCTCCTGTATATCGTACCGAATCAGAGAAGAACAATAACAAACCTGACTTTAGAACCACAATTTACTGGAATCCTAATGTGCAAATTGGAGCTGATGGAATGATCAATCTGAGCTTTTACTCAGCTGATACCTCTTCTAAATATACTGTCTTGCTTGAAGGTGTTGACCGGGATGGTCATTTGATTTACTATTCAGGAGAAAAAATATCAGTGACAGGTGAACGTTGAGGTGAATTGAGTTTTGCTAATGTGTATGATTATCTGTTGTTTAAAGAGCATATAAATGTAAAACAAATCAGGCATTTTGATGCTTGGCTAAATATTGAAAAATGAATAAATTAAATCGCATAAAGGTCTTCCTGGCCAAAATAGTGTTAGTATCGGTAACGAGTTTAAACATACTGTTCACTTATGCAGCAAATTCCGTTTTTGACGGTACAATGAGCATAAATGTTTCAGGAAATAATCGTACAATGGTCGTTCATGTCCCGGCGAATATCGAGGAAAACAGTCCGCTGATGATCTCCCTTCACGGTCGTTGGGGGAATGGGGCAGCACAGCAGCAATGCGCAAGATTTGAATCCATCGCAGATACAGCCCGTTTTATCGTAGTTTATCCGGATGGCCTGCCACAGGCAATTCTCGGAGGTGGGGGGAATACCGGATGGGATGTTAGTGGGGCAACTGATGATGATATTACTTTTTTCAGGGCTATTATCAATACCATGTATGACAGGTATAAAATAAATAAGTCACGCGTTTATTTATCCGGATTCTCAATTGGAGGTATGGAGACGTACCATGCGGCAAATGTTGCAGCCAGGACTTTCGCCTCATTCGCCTCTGTGAGCGGTTATCCGCTGAATGAATACCATCGTTATTATACAGGCGCCCGACCAGTTCCCTTTATGCACATTCATGGCAAATACGATGGATTTGTAAAGGTTGACTCAGTGCCTATTGTAGTTGACAATTGGGTGATGCGCAATGGCTGTAATCCTGTTCCGGTGGTTACTGAAAAGGCCGGTGTTTATACAAAGAGTGTCTATTCAGCAGCTAATAGTAGTTTTCAATATATTTATTATGCACTTGAAGGTAGGGGACATGAATACACTATTACGGATACATTTAATCCGAGTAAGGAAATATGGAATTTTGTAAAGCAATATAATCTTAATGATGCCTGCGATACTACATTGAAGTGGAATCCGAATTTTCAGATGCAGAAAGACGGTATTGTTCCTACAGGTTGGACAACTCTTGTGGATAGTAGAAGCGTCAACGGAAGTAATCAAATAGTAACCAGTGGCCCGCGAATTATAACGCTCGGAGAAGGAAGTGATTATCAGCACGGGTTTCTTTTACAGTCGGGATCACAAACCGGATACCTGACTTATGGACTTGATAAACAACGAACGTTGCAACTTCAGCCAGGACGTTATAGAATAAAGTTTCGCGTGATAGCTAATAATTCAGAAAGTGTCGGTAAAACCCTTACTATGCAATTAAAAAACAGGAATAATAGTGCTGATACTTACAACTTAACAGTCCAGCCTGTGAATTGCATTCAGAATAATGTGGCTAAAAACTTTACACAGGCATCTTTAGACCTGACCGTCAGAAACTACGGGGAGTATCAACTGAGCTTTACACTGCCTACCGGTTCAGTAGAGATGATGTTGACGGATCTTGGCGTTTACTCTTTTATAAATGATAATACCGGGGTTGAAATAACTAAAGTTGACCCTATCTCTGCTGATGAACTTGTGGATGTTTATACGGTACATGGCAGGATGGTAAGTTCGAAAAAGAGTTTATCTCTTTCTCTTCGGGAGTTGACGAAGGGTGTTTACATAGTTTCGAGTTGTGAAAGAAACTATGTGATAAAAGTATTGAAATAAGCATATCATTTATATTTATTAATTGTAAAAAACTAGTAATGATGAAACACAAACTTTCAGCTTTATTTTTTATTGCTGTATTAGCCGGTAGCACCTGCTTAGCTCAGACTAATCAGTCTGCAATCGCTGAAGACTTCAAGCCTTCTACTAAAAACCAACCGGGTCAGGAGTACCCACAAGTAAATTCACAAGGTTATGCCCGATTTCGCGTAGTGGTGCCTCAGGCTCAGAGTGTTAGCGTGAGCCTCGGGTTAGGTGGAAAAGGAGGTACAGTGATGACTAAGGGCACTGATGGCGTGTGGGTAGGAACAACTGAAGGTCCGATGGACGAAGGTT
>JAUZOF010000393.1 GCA_030706585.1 Bacteroidota bacterium | reverse complement strand
TCGCGTACGTTTCCCGGCCATGGGTATTTCATCAGTTTTCGGATTATCTGCGGGTTGAGTCGCAGGTTTGGCTTTTGGTATTTCTTTGCAAACCGTTTCAGAAAAAATCCGGCCAGTAGTTCGATGTCGTCACCCCGTTCGCGCAAAGGCGGCACCTCGATGCAGATGGTATTGATGCGGTAAAGCAAATCCTGACGAAACAACTGTTTTTCGACCAAAGCGTCGAGATTGGCATTGGTGGCCGTAATCAGGCGAATGTCTATCGGGACAGGCTGATTGGCACCAAGTGGAACAATCGCCCGGTTTTGCAGCGCGACCAGCAGTTTGGACTGCGAGGGCAGGGGCAGGTTGGCAATCTCATCGAGGAAAAGCGTTCCGCGGTTGGCCAGTACAAATTTGCCGGTGCGGTCGTCTTTAGCATCCGTAAAAGCCCCTTTTTTGTGTCCGAAGAGTTCACTTTCGAAAAGATTTTCATGAACGGCACCCATATCCACCGTCACCATCAGCTCTTTGCTGCGATTGGATCGTAAATGTATTTCGCGGGCAATCACCTCTTTTCCCGTGCCGTTTTCACCGGTTATCAGTACGTTGGCATCGGTGCGGGCCACCTTGTCGATGGTTCGCAGCACCCGTTGCATGACCGGTGAAGAACATAAAAGCTCGCAGGGTTCTGGATTCAATTCGTTCTTAAGGCTTTGCTCGCGCTGTTTCAATGTTGCGATTTCTTTACCCGAAGAGCGCAGGCGCATGGCCGAATGCAATGTCGCCAACAGTTTTTCGTTTTCCCAGGGTTTTAATACAAAATCGGTGGCTCCTTGTTTGATCGCTTTCACGGCTAATTCCACCTCTCCGTAGGCCGTAATCATAATCACTTCTACCGCCGGATAGGCTTTTTTTATCTCGCCAAGCCAGTAGAACCCTTCGTTGCCGGTGTTTATCCCGGCCTTGAAATTCATGTCGAGCAATACGACATCGAAGTCGGTTTTTTGCATTTCCGACATGATCTGGTTCGGCGACGAGAGGGTAACTACCGTCTTGAACTCGAATTGCAATAGCATATTGAGCGCGCTTAGCGCACTTTTGTTGTCATCGACAACGAGGATTTTTCCGGGGGACATAGAGCTTTATTTTTTGCAACATATGATAATCCAAAGCTATTGATTTTTTTGATTCGTTGTCATCACTGTCTAATTATTTGACAATTGGCTGTCAAATAATTAGACAGAAGTGGCAATCTCTATTATTGGTAAATAATTGAATATTAGTTATTTGTTGTTTTTGGCACGCCGTTTGTCTTGTTTGAGATATGAAAAGGCAGTTTATGAAGTATTGGGTTATCATATTGATTTTATGCGGAACATCAATGATGATGCGGGCGCAGGAGGCACTCGCCTATCACCAATGTGCCGAATATGCGTTGAGCCATAATCTTGTACTTCAAAACAGTAAGCTTGATGTTGATAAGCAACGCGTAACCATGCAAGATGCCATGCAAAGTTTTTTGCCCCGTATTAGCGCCGGTTCCTCTTATGAAATTAATAATGGAAAGACGTTAGATGCAACCACCAACACTTATGTTGTGAATAACCTGTTTTCGAATGACTGGTATCTGAGCGGAAGCGTGTTGCTTTTCGATGGTTTCAGGCAGGTCAACCGCGTGGCTTTTGAACGGTTTAACCTCCGTTCGGTACAAGAGGCTTTTAAGCAAAAACAAAATGAGGTCGTTTACAGCATTTTGGAAGCATATACAGCCCATCTGCTTAATCTGGGGCTGGCCGAAGTACAGTCGGAGCAATATGAACTCTCGAAAAAAGAGTATGAAACCGTACAGAAAAAGACAGAAATTGGCCGGGCAGCGGGAAGCGACCGTTACGAAGTGCAAGCCCGGCTGGCAAACGACGAATACCAATTGCTCCGCTGCCGGAATGCAGTGCAAAAATCGGAGTTTACGTTGCGAAAGTTGATGAACTTTCCGGCGGATTCGGCCTTGCGTATATCCGATTTGCCGGAAGAGGCCGTAGCTGACCTTCCGTTGGCTATCGATAATCTTTTGAATACCGCTATTGAAGTGCTTCCGCAGATAAAAATCCTAAACAACCGTTACGAGGCTGCGCGGCGGAGTGTGCGGATAGAGCGTGCATCCTATTCTCCCCAACTGAGCCTTTACGGTGGTTTGTACAGCGGTTATTACCAATCTGTTGTGAACGAAAACGGTAGTGTGGCCGGATTTTCGGAGCAGATGAAAGGCAACAGGCGGTTCAACTATGGCCTTTCGTTGCGGATTCCCCTGTTTGATGGTTTTAGCCGCCGAAACAGTGTACGCATCGCAAAGATAGAATTGCAACAGGCGAAAAACAGATTGAGTGACGGACTGAAATCACTGAATTATGAAATACAGCAGGCGAATCGGGACTACGAAGCCGCTTTAAAGGAATATCAGGCAGCAAAGAAGAAAACCGAAAGCGAAAAAATAGCTTTTGAAGCGGTACGCAAAAAACGCCAAAACGGATTGGCAAATATTATGGAATACTACGAGTCGAAAAATAACCTGGCCAAGGCGCAGAGCGAGGTGTTGCGCACGCGTATGCAAACTTATATTATGCTAACGAACCTCCGGTTTTATCAAAAGGGAAGCATGATGACGTGGTCGTATTCTCCGGACTAAGAAAAATGAAAAAACAGTAGTAAAGAATTAAGATTATGGACAGAATTATAGAAGATAAACGCCGGATAAAACCGAAACACCTGAAAATCGCAATCCCGGTTTTGCTGACTATTGGCCTGATATTGTTTATGGCTCTTCGCGACAAATCAGACACCTTTCGCATCGAAAAAGATAAGGTTACCATAGATCCGGTTACAAACGGAATGTTTCAGGATTATATACAGGTAGTAGGAGTTGTCGAGCCTATTATGTATATGTATCTGGATGCCATTGAAAGTGGCACGGTGAAAGAGATTTGTATCGAAGAGGGAAACATGGTGCGCCAAGGCGATGTGATTCTGCGCCTTACCAATATTAATCTCAACCTGAGCATTCTCGAAAGCGAAGCCCAACTGGCAGAGAAATCGAATTTCCTTCGCGAAACCCGCATCAACATGGAACAGCAGAAACTGACCCTGCAACGCGAACTGCTTAACCTCGATGTAGAAGTACACCAAAAAAAACGAAAGGCAGAACAAAATAAAGCGTTGTATGCCGACGAACTTATATCGCGCGAAGATTATCTTCGGTCAAAAGAAGATTACGAACTTTCTCAAAAAATGGAAAAGTTGATGCAGAAACGCTATCTTCAGGACTCGATATTTCGCAGCAATCAGGTGGAAAAAATAAGCCAGAACCTTGCGAGTATGCAGCGAAACCTCGAACTGATCTATCAGCGGCAGGAGAACCTTAACGTTAAGGCGCCTGTAAATGGGCAGTTGGCGCTTTTGAATGCCAAGCCGGGGCAAGCGATTTCGGTGGGGCAACGAATAGGCCAGATCAATGTGCTTACCTCATTTAAAATCAAGGCCAGAATAGACGAACATTATATCGATCGTGTACGCAAAGGGCTTATCGCCTATGTAAGCCGCGAAACAGATACCCTTCAAATGGTGGTAGGCAAAGTATATCCCGAAGTGCGTGACGGCAGGTTTGAGGTCGATCTGTTTTTCTCCGGAAAATTGCCGGAGAATATTCGTGCCGGACAAAGCTACAATGTGGGGCTGCAATTGGGCGAAACCCAGCAAGCCATCATGATTCCCCGGGGAAGCTTTTATCAATCCACCGGCGGACAATGGATTTATGTGCTGGAAGCCGATGGAAAAACAGCCATTAAGCGCAACATCCGCATAGGCCGCCAAAATCCGCGCAGTTACGAGGTACTCGAAGGCTTGCGTCCGGGCGAAAAAGTAGTCACCTCGGGCTACGACCTGTTTGGCAAAAACGATAAGCTGGTATTGAAATAGTTACGAGTTACAAGTTACGAGAAGTAGACAAGTTAACGAGTAAACAAGTTAACGAGCTTATTTAGATTTGATTTATCGCAAAGAAATTTAATAAATAGCAAAATGAACATATTACTAAAATCCGTTTTTCGTAAGATCTTAAAAAACAAGGTCAATGCCATTGTTAATTTATCCGGACTTACCATCAGTATGGTTGCTTTTTTATTCCTGTTATCGTGGATACGGTCGGAAGAGAGCTACGACCATTCTTGGCCGACACACGACCGGATGTACAGGGTGGCGCTTTCTCAGTCGGGAAATGGCATTACGACTCAGAATACTGCAATGAATTATAGTGCAGTAGGCCCGGTATTACGCAATCAGCTTCCCGAAATAGAGGCTACAACAAATATTGCGAAAGATGTCATCACCGTTTTTGCCGGCGAAAACAGCTTTCAGAACATCAATATGTTTTATTCCGACACTTCGTTTTTCAAGGTGTTTCAGCGTCCGATTTTAGC
>JAUZOF010000392.1 GCA_030706585.1 Bacteroidota bacterium | reverse complement strand
TGGTATTATCCTGATGGGCAAAGACTTTGAAAACCCATGGGGCAAAACAACACCGAAAGGCGAAATCAAGAAGATGTCTTCTCTTCTCGACTCTGCAGTATTCCCGGGTATCCAGGGCGGTCCGCTCGAACACGTGATTGCTGCAAAAGCAGTAGCTTTCTACGAAGCATTACAGCCATCATATGTTGAATACCAGACTCAGGTGAAGAAAAATGCAGTTGTAATGGCCGACGCATTCATGGCTAAAGGTTACAAAATCATCTCCGACGGTACCGACAACCACTCCATGCTGATCGACCTGCGCACCAAATTCCCTGATTTAACAGGTAAAGTGGCAGAAAACAGCCTTGTAAAAGCTGATATTACAGTGAATAAAAATATGGTTCCGTTCGACAGCCGTTCTCCATTCCAAACTTCGGGGATCCGCGTAGGTACTCCTGCAATCACTACCCGTGGTGCAAAAGAAGGACTGATGGGAGAAATTGTAGAAATGATCGACACCGTACTTCATAACACAGACAACGAAACTGTTATTAAATCTGTTCGCGACAAAGTAAACGGAGTGATGGCCGGATATGACTTGTTTGCATACTAATCAGTAACGAGTAACGAATAATGAGTATTGCAGCATAAAGACGGAACTTATTGATATTTTATTTCCCGTTACCAGAATTACCTTGGAATGCTGACACACTCATTATTCGTTACTCGTCACTAACTTCTAATTCATGATCGAACGCACCATTTTACTCAATGAAACTGTTGACCCGGTAGTTTTTTTCGGGGTCAATAATGCCAATATCGCCTTAATTAAAAACCTTTTTCCAAAGCTAAAAATAGTGGCTCGTGGAAATGTATTGCGTGCATTGGGCGATGAAGAGATTATGGTCGCATTCGACGAATCTGTACAAAAGCTACAGAATTATTGTGCCGAATATAATCTTCTCAATGAAGAAGTTATTATCGACATCATTAAAGGTAATTCCCCCACCGAAATAAAACAGGACAATCTTATTATCCACGGTATCAACGGGAAAACCATTACCGCGCGCACAGAAAACCAAAAAAAGCTCGTCAAGGAATTCGACAAAAACGACCTCTTATTCGCCATAGGTCCTGCCGGTTCAGGAAAAACTTACACCGCCATTGCCCTTGCCGTTCGTTCTCTGAAAAACAAGGAGATTAAGAAGATCATTTTGAGTCGCCCTGCCGTCGAAGCTGGCGAAAAACTGGGCTTTCTTCCCGGTGATATGAAGGAAAAGATAGATCCGTATCTGCAACCACTCTACGATGCTTTACAGGATATGATTCCGGGAGCCAAATTGAAGGAATTCATGGAAAACGGGACTATTCAGATTGCCCCTTTGGCTTTTATGCGTGGACGAACCCTTAATGATGCAGTAGTGATACTGGATGAGGCTCAAAACACATCCACCATGCAAATCAAGATGTTCCTTACCCGCATGGGCATCAACAGCAAGGTAATTATCACTGGAGATATAACCCAGATAGACCTTCCTCCCTCTCAAAAATCAGGTTTGATTGAATCGCTGGAAGTGTTGCGGAACGTGAAGGGAATTGCGAAAGTAGAATTCTCTGTAAAAGACATCGTTCGACACAAACTGGTTCGTCAGATCGTAGAAGCTTACGATAAGCATGCAAAGAAGAAAAAAGCTCTGGATAAAAAAAAGGTCAACGAAACAGTTGCAAACCAATCATTGACCACTAAGAATTAAGCGTTAACAATTACATCACGCTTCTACTCGTTTCACAGAGCTCATTCCTTTTATTTTCAAGAGTTTCATACACAGATTATTGACCTGTTCCGTACCATATACATACAGGTGCAAACGCCCATAGAATATCCCGTCTTTCGTTTCTATATTAATACTCTGAATATTAATTGAATATTCATCGGTAACAACACGGGAAATCTCGCGAAGCATCCCAATACGGTCAATACCGTTCATTTCAACTGTTACCGCGAAAGATAGTTCTTTGTGCATTGCCCATTCTGCCGTAACAATCCGTTCTCCGTGGCTTGCTTTGAGCTTCAGGGCTTCGGGGCACTGGCGTTTGTGAACAATTACCACCTCATCTTCATCCACATAACCAAACACGTCATCGCCCGGAATCGGCTGGCAACAAGGTGCAATACGGAAAGATTTGCCCGATTTTTCATCGGTCAGACGGAACGTTTTTTTACGATCCACCTTATGGGCCGATACCGTAATCTCCTCTTCATCTTTGCCCTTTTTATTTTCCGAGCTACCAAACTGAAGCGTTACAAATTTCTTAAGAAGGTTCGGTTGTCTGGGCTTGAATATTTTTTTGGAGATATCTGTCAGGTCAATATAATTTTTTCCTGCCTGGCGGTACAATTCCTTCTTGTCAGCCAGTTTGTAGTACTCTACCAAACGCTGAATAGTGTCTGGTGTAGGAGACAGACTCACCTTTTTCAGTTCTTCTTCAATGTTTTTCTGCCCGGTTTGCGAAACAGACGTAAGCTCTTTTTTCAGGGCTGTTTCCAATTTGGTTTTGGCGCGTGCCGTAACCACAAAACGCAACCATTCGGCCTGCGGCTTTTGCATTTTAGCTGTCAGAATCTCCACCTGATCACCACTGGCAAGCACATGACTCAATGGCACTAACTTATGATTGACCTTTGCACCGATACATTTGAAACCAAGGTCTGAGTGCAGCAGAAAAGCAAAATCGAGAGCTGTAGCTCCCTGTGGAATAGTTTTAATTTCACCCTTCGGAGTAAATACAAATATTTCGGAAGCAAAGAGATTCAACTTCACGTTATCCATGAAATCTACCGCACTTGGCGTCGGATTTTTGAGCTCTTCCTTCAACTCTTTCAGCCATTTGTCGAGTTCGGTTTCATCGTCGCGTTGTTCCCCTGTCTTATATTTCCAGTGAGCGGCAAGACCCTTTTCTGCCACCTCGTTCATATGTGTACTGCGGATCTGAACTTCAATCCAACGCCCGTGAGGCCCCATAACCGTGACATGTAAGGCTGAATACCCGTTTGCCTTAGGCGTGCTCACCCAGTCACGGATACGTTCCGGATGAGGACGATATATCTGCGTGATAGCCGAATAGATGATCCAGCACTGCTCCTGCTCCGTCATTTCCGGTTTAGGTTCAAACACGATACGAAGCGCCAACAGGTCATACACTTCCTCAAACGGAATATTCTTGGTTTGCATTTTGTGCCAGACAGAATACACCGTCTTTACCCTCTCTTTCAATTCAGCAGTAAAACCCAAAGCTTTCAACTTCGCTTCAATCGGAGTTTTGAATTCATTATAAACCTGTTCGTGCTCAGCAGATTCCGCTTCTATTTGAGCCGTAATTTCAGCAAATGTTTCGGGGTGTTCGTATTTGAAACTGAGATTTTCGAGTTCGCTTTTTATGGAGAAAAGACCGAGGCGGTTGGCAAGAGGAGCGTAGATGTAGAGCGTTTCGCCGGCTATTTTATATTGCTTTGCCGGAGGCATGGAACCAAGGGTTCGCATATTGTGAAGGCGGTCGGCAATTTTGATCAGAATTACACGAATATCTTCGGACATGGTAAGCAGTAGCTTTCTGAAATTTTCCGCCTGCTCCGAGACACGTTCGGCAAATACCCCACCCGAGATTTTCGTCAAACCATCGACGATGATGGCTATTCGCTTATTAAATTGAGTCTCGATATCCTCGACCGTATAATCGGTATCTTCAACCACATCATGTAAAAGAGCCGCACAAATGGATGTCGATCCTAGCCCGATTTCCTGCGCCACGATTTTTGCCACTGCAATAGGGTGCATAATGTAAGGCTCTCCCGACCGCCGCCGAATGCCCCGGTGAGCCTCGTTGGCAAACTCAAAGGCTTTCTGAATAATTTCGACCTTTTGTCGGTGTGGCGAATGGGTATAAACATCCAGCACTTCATTAAAAGCCTGCTGAATCATTACCTGTTCATCCTGCATCTGTTTTATCGGATCAATAATCATGGTAGTGACGAATGTTTGTCGTTAATCTTAGGCCTGAGGCACAAATTGACCTTTTTTCCGTTTCAGCTCGAAATCGCGCCCGAGGTACTTTTCACGCACAATAGGATTTCCTGCCAGTTCTTCAGCCGTGCCCTGAAAAAGGATCTTCCCTTCGAACAACAAATAGGCACGGTCAGTAATAGAAAGCGTTTCGTCTACGTTATGGTCGGTAATCAGAATACCGATATTCATATCTTTCAAATGCCAGACAATATCCTGAATATCCTGAACAGCGATAGGGTCAACACCGGCAAACGGCTCATCGAGCATAATAAATTTCGGCTCGATTGCAAGACACCGGGCAATTTCTGTACGACGACGCTCTCCCCCGGAAAGACGGTTACCTATATTTTTGCGGACATGACCAAGACTAAATTCTTTGATCAGCGTTTCAAGTTTTTCGGCCTGCTT
>JAUZOF010000391.1 GCA_030706585.1 Bacteroidota bacterium | reverse complement strand
TGTAACTGTATAACCAGTTTTGAAATGAAGAAAAATCCCCGTATAATCATTAGCGGAGGTGGTACCGGAGGCCATATTTTCCCGGCTATCTCTATCGCAAACGCAATAAAAGAGCTTCGTCCTGAAGCCGAATTCCTCTTTATCGGAGCCGAAAACCGCATGGAAATGGAAAAAGTTCCTGCGGCCGGATATAAGATCGTCGGTTTACCTGTCAGTGGATTTGACCGGAAGAACCTGTTGAAGAATGTGGTCGTACTTTACCGTTTAGGCAAAAGTATGGTGAAGGCAATATCAACGGTTCGTCAGTTTAAGCCTGATGCGGCAGTTGGTGTGGGCGGTTATGCCAGTGGCCCGACGTTGCGTGCAGCGGGAATGCTGGGTATCCCGACCGTCATTCAGGAACAGAACTCTTATGCCGGAGTAACCAATAAATTGTTGGCTCAAAAAGCGGCAAAGATTTGTGTGGCATACGACAAAATGGAGCGCTTTTTCCCGAAAGATAAAATCATTCTGACCGGTAATCCAGTTCGTCAGGATTTGTTTACCGGTTCAGACAAACGGGAAGTAGCCCATAGTTATTTCAATCTTGACCCGAAGAAAAAAACCATTCTGGTAGTAGGAGGTAGTCTGGGTGCCCGTACCGTTAATCAAAGTATGATTGCCGGACTTTCAGAAATCGGCGATTCGGATGTGCAGTTTATCTGGCAAACCGGAAAATATTACTACGAAGATGCAAAAGCAGAACTGGATAAGCAAGATAAAGGCAACATTCATTTGACCGCATTTGTGAGTCGTATGGATTTGGCCTATGCCGTGGCTGATGTGATCATTTCACGTGCGGGGGCAAGCTCGATTTCAGAGTTTTGTCTGTTGGGAAAACCGGTTATTCTGGTTCCATCTCCTAATGTGGCTGAAGATCATCAGACAAAGAATGCCATGGCGTTGGTTGAGAAAGAGGCTGCGATTATGATTCGGGATGCTGAAGCTAAGGAAAAGCTGGTTCCGGCAGCGTTGCAGCTGATTAATGATGAGGCGAAAATCGAACAGCTTGGAAAGAATATCCTCACCCTGGCACAACACGACTCTGCCCGTCGCATTGCAGAAGAGGTATTGAAACTAATTGACTAAAAACCCACTATGAAGATTCACGTATTCAGACATCTGGAATTTGAAGGTCTCGGAATGATTGGAGAGTGGATTCAGGAGAATGGATTCACCTATACCGAAACACGCTTTTGGGAAGATGCCCTTGCATATCCTGACCCTGACCAGATTGATATGCTTATCATTATGGGCGGGTCGATGAACGTGGATGAGGAGGAGCAATATCACTGGCTGGTCGGGGAAAAACAATATATCCGTAAAGCCATGGATGCCAATGTGAAAATATTTGGCGTTTGTCTGGGGGCACAGTTGATCTCCCGGGCATCGGGCAAAGAGGTGATTCGGAGTCCGTACAAAGAAATTGGATGGTTTCCGGTCAGAAAACTATTTTCCAACCATACCCTTTTCCCAAATTTGAAAGAGGAAGAGGTAACCGTGATGCAATGGCATGGCGATATGTTTGAGATACCTGAAGACTCGGAGCATCTCTTTGTCTCAGAAGGTTGTCCCAATCAGGCCTTCTCAATGAACGAAAACCGCGTGGTAGGTCTGCAATTCCATCTCGAATTATCTAAGCAATACATTTTGCCGTTTTTTGATAATGATGGAGACGAAGAGTTGAAAGTCAAAGCGCCTTATATTCAAACACCGGATGAAATTAAAGCCGGTTGTGGAAAATACGACGTTGTCACCCGTGATTTGCTATTTGACCTGCTGAATGTAATGGCTGAATTGCCCAAATGATATGAGTGTGAGCCCGAAAATAGACAAGATTCTGTTCCTCGATATTGAGACCGTTCCGCAAACGGCTGCATTGAGTGAAATGACTGCAGAGCTTCAGCATTTGTGGGAAGAGAAATTTGATGCACAGAAACGCCGGATGCCGGATCGCTACTCCGATGATTTAGACGCTTCGGGAGCATTCTCCAAAGAGGCCGGTATTTATGCCGAGTTTGGGCGTATTGTCTGCATTTCCGTAGGCATGGTGTATGGCAAAAACGGAGAGAGTCATTTTCGCCTCAAATCGTTTGCCGGTGAGGATGAGAAAGCGTTGCTGACGGATTTTGCCACCTTGCTGAATAAGACCATTTCTCCGGAGCATAACCTGTGCGGACATAATATTAAGGAATTCGATGTCCCTTACATTGCCCGCCGGATGCTGATTAATGGAATCGCATTGCCGGATGTATTGAATATCGCTGGCAAAAAGCCCTGGGAGGTTCGTTTCCTGGATACGTTGGAATTGTGGCGCTTTGGGGACTACAAAAATTACACCTCGTTGAAATTGCTGACCGCAGTTTTCGGGATTCCGACACCGAAAGACGATATTGACGGAAGTCAGGTTGCTTCCGTATTTTACGAAGAGAATAATATTGACCGGATAGCCACATATTGCGAAAAAGACGTATTGGCAACGGCTCAACTTTACCATAGATTTTGCGGATTACCGCTGATCGACAATAATAATGTCGAAATCGCCAGCCGCTAATTTGCAATTGTATAGAGTTTTACCTATTTTTACACGAGATGAAAAGTCTGAAAGATATTAAATCTGTTTACTTTGTGGGAGCCGGCGGCATCGGAATGAGCGCGCTGGTTCGCTATTTCCTGGCTAAGGGGAAAAAAGTGGCCGGTTACGATAAAACGGCAACTGAATTGACCGCTCAGTTGATCAAGGAAGGTGCCGATATTCACTACGAAGATAACTGTTCCCTGATCCCGGCATATTGCCTGGAGAAAGAGACCACATTGGTGGTGCTTACACCGGCAGTTCCCCATGAACATTCGGAACTGACTTATTTCCGTACCAATGGTTTCTGGATGGCCAAACGTGCGGAGGTATTGGGCGAAATCACCAATACAGACCGTGGTATATGTGTGGCAGGAACGCACGGTAAAACCACAACCTCGAGTATGACGGCTCATTTGCTGAAGCAGTCACCGGTGGATTGCAATGCTTTTTTGGGTGGAATCCTGAAAAACTACAACAGCAACCTGATGCTTTCCGATAAAAGTGACCTGACGGTGATTGAGGCTGACGAGTACGATCGTTCTTTCCACTGGTTGCACCCCTATATGGCGGTGATTACCTCTTCTGATCCGGACCATTTAGATATCTACGGAACCGAGGAGGAGTACCTGAAAAGTTTCCGTATTTTCACTTCATTGATCAAAGAGGACGGTTGCCTGATCATGAAAAAAGGACTGAAAGTGGAACCGGATCTGAAGCCATCGGTGAAGCTTTATTCTTACTCCATAGAGGAAGGCGATTTTCATGCAAAACGCGTGCGTATCGGTAACGGAACCATTGTTTTTGACTTTGTGACTCCGACTGAAACGATCAAAGATATCGAGCTGGGTGTTCCGGTTCGCATCAATATCGAGAATTCCATTGCGGCTATGGCCCTGGCCTGGTTGAATGGAGTAACCGGTGAAGATTTACGTAAAGGGATGGCTTCATACCGTGGAGCCAAACGCCGTTTTGATTTCTATCTGAAATCAGATAATCTGGTGGTGTTAGACGATTACGGTCACCATCCGGAAGAGGTTAAGGCAAGTATTTCATCCTTGAAGCAGCTTTATCCGGACCGCAAGATTACGGTTATTTTTCAGCCTCACCTGTTTACCCGCACCCGTGATTTTTATGTGGAATTTGCGGAGCATTTATCACTGGCGGATGAACTGATTTTGCTGGAAATCTACCCGGCAAGAGAGCTGCCGATTCCGGGGGTTAGCTCGGAGATTATTTTTGAGAAAGTAACTTCTCCCAAGAAGACGCTTTGTTCGAAAAAAGAGCTGTTGAATCAATTGCGTGGTAAGGAATACGATGTGGTGATGACGCTGGGTGCCGGAGATATTGATACTTATATTCCGCAAATTATTGATACATTGCAAGGTAAATGAAACTGATCCTGAAAATAATTGCTGTCCTGCTACTGATCGGATATGTAGCTTTTGCTGCGGTTTCCTTCTATGGAAAGCCACGGGGAGAGGTCTGTAAAGGGCTGGACGTAATTATTGTGGACAAAAACGAAATTCACCTGATTGATGAAAAAGAGGTCATTGCGATGATCAAATACGAAGATCTTTACCCTGTGGATAAAAAAATGGGCAAGATCAATACCGAGAAGATCGAGGAATGTATCAAGAAAGACCAGTTGATTCGTGAGGTGGAATGTTTCAAAACCAATGACAACAAAATCAGGGTGTTGATAAATCAACGGATCCCGGTTTTGCGCGTGATGTCGTTATTTGGTGATTATTATATTGATAAAGAGGGAATTTTGATTCAATTGTTATTGGACATACAAATTGAGTTCAATTGGATACCAGAAGAAGCGATTTCAAGAGTAAGTGAAAGGCTTAG
>JAUZOF010000390.1 GCA_030706585.1 Bacteroidota bacterium | reverse complement strand
CTTTCTACCGGAATGACCGGATATTCCAATAACTTGAAATAGATATGCTGATCTGTGGAGTTATTCATCTCCTCAACCAAGCTTTCCAGAGCTTTACTTAATTGGATCAACTGATGAGAGTGTGTTCCTTCTTTCCAGAAGCGGACGTAATTCAATTTTCCCTGAGCTTTAAAGCTGTTAACTAAATCGTTTATCAGGTCGTTTTGTTCATCTATCAGTGACAAAACTTTGTTAATATCCGGGTTGAACATGACTAACTCCTTGCGTTCCAGTGCTCGTTTGCCTCTTTTACCAAACAACTTTTTGAAGAATAACATGTAGGCGTCTGAGTTAAGAATCATTGAGTCGCGGGCCGATTTGTAAGTCAGGAACGTGCCAAGCGGCAACAGGACAAAGGAACTAAGCCACATCCCTTCCCATGCCGGCCATTTACCATCACGGGCAAGTTTATATCCTGAATAGTCTATCATATAATAAATGATAAACAGAATAACCGAAATTACCACCGGTAATCCAAGACCACCTTTCCGGATAATGGCACCCAGTGGTGCACCGATAAAGAAGAATATCAGGCAGGCAAAGGATAGTGTAAACTTTTTATGCCATTCGATGTAGTGGCGATTAATATTGCCCTCCTGTGAATCGATAAAAAAGCTCTTGTATTCCAGCTCCTGACGGTTTGCTTCAGCAGTAGCAATGGCTCGGGAAAGAGCCGCTGACTTTTCACCGGATTCAGCATCGGCATAAAGGCTGTCCAGATTAATCGGCTTAAATGTTCGGGCAAATGCAGAATCGCTTGGCTGACCCACTTGCAGATAGGTGCTTTGTAGCGGAACGGTATTGATACTTGCCTTTTTGTTGACCTTATTGACACTGTCGATACGTACCTCCATGGAATCGATAGAGTGTCTGAGCTCTGCAATGTTCTTACCGATATACTGGCTTTGTAAGAAGCTGTTGTCAACACGCTTAAAGCTGGCGTCGAATTGGATTAGAATCTGTTTTAAAGTGAAAGACTCCCTGCGGTAGGGGATACTGTTGGAGTTGGAAGCACGCTGTTTCTGGAAGTTCTCAAATGATTCTCCATTGAAAATAGAGAATACCAGAAACTGCTTATCTTCAGTCATTTTTATTTTGGCTGAATCTGCAGCAATGACCCGTGCATTATCAAAACCCTGCGAGAAGTCGTAAATCATAACCTTTCTCAAGGCGCCTGTTTTCGGGTCTTTTTTCTCTACATAAATATTGTATCCCTGTATCTGATCATAGAAAACACGTTCCGGAATATCAAGTTCAGGTGATTTCTGGCGGACGGAGAACATGAGACCCCAAAGTTTTACCTGGACTTTGGGCATGACATAGTTTTGGAAGTAAAATGAACCAATGGCAATGACTATCAAGGTGACAATCAGCGACCGCATAATGCGGATGAGCGAGATGCCTGCCGATTTCATGGCCAGTAGTTCGAGACTTTCCCCCAGGTTTCCGAACGTCATCAGCGAAGCCAACAGGATTGACAGCGGTAAGGCCATTGGCACCAGGTTGAGCGCTGCATAAGAGAAAAGTTCTGTCAGGACGGAGATGCTTAGCCCTTTTCCAACCAGTTCATCAACATATTTCCACAAAAACTGCATCAACAAAATGAAGAGGCAGATAAAAAAGGTCATGAAAAAAATAGGCAGAAATGTCTTTAAGACAAACAGGTATAATTTTTTGACACGCAACATGAGCTAACTCTGGTTTTTAGGCTGCAAAGTTAACAAAAAAGCATTATATCCCGCCACAAACTACGCACCAATACGGCGTTTGAGGGTTTCTACCTGACTATTCCAAAGTTCGATGGTGTCTTCGATTTCATCGGGTTCGGAGAAATCGGTAATCTCCAGCGCTGTTTCCCCTGTCAGCTCGGAGGTAGTCACCTTAAATTCGAAATAATATTTGGTGTCAGCGTCTTCTTCCCAGCGAAAGCGAATAAAACTGCCGAAACGATTGAGAATCAGATCTGCAATCTGAGGTGTTCGTTGCCAGTAGAAGGTGAATTTCTTTCCATCCACATTTAGATCATCGCAAAACCATTTGCTCAGGCCACTCGGTGTGCCGATGTAAGTCCAAAGTACTGAAAGGGAGATGTTTTTCAGCTCGTATTCGATATGTAGTTTCTCTTTAGACATAGTTTTCATGTATTAAATTATTATGCCCCTAATATATGGGAAATTTATTTAACCGGACAAATAAATTAAAGAGAAAAATTGAGTCAGCGATTGTTTTTCTTGCTTTGGGGAGGTTTTATTGAAATAAAGTTTTTTGGCGTTGTAGTATATGTATAAAAATCAGTCTGTAAGTAAACCCTCTTTACGCAGAATGTGTTCTACCTCCGACATAATCATGGCCGTTGCGCCCCACAGGTGCCGGTTATCCAGCAGATAGGAGGGGATGGTGAACGTTTCACCATGCTCTTCGGTAAAAAGGAATGAATTCTTATTGCTGTGGTGTAAAAGGTTAAAGAGGTCAACTTCATAAAGCCGGGCAACCTCACTGTCCTGAATTTTAAACTGAGGGCGGACTGTAGAGTACCCTACGAATGGATAAACGATAAAACCGCTTCGGGGAATGACCAGAGAAGAAAGTTGACCAATCAGGGTAATTTCATAAGGGTGGACCCCGATTTCCTCTTCTGTTTCCCTGAGAGCAGTCTGATCGAGTGTCATGTCCTCAGGTTCAAACTTGCCTCCGGGCAGACTGATTTGTCCGCTATGGATACCGATTCCATTTTGCTTCAGGGTCAGAACCGTCATGATGCGGTCATTTTCATCGGGATACAACAGAAGCATTACCGCTGAAAGGCGTGCTTTCTTGTCATCCCATTCATGAAGTAATTTTCGTCTCATTTCAGATTCCATGGCTCTGTGAGCCTCGCTTCCAGGTAGCTCATTCTGAAGCAGTCTGGCCAATTGGTTTCTAAATATGTCGAATTTCGTTTTCAAGAATCAATTTAAATAAGGATTGTAATATCCGGATGATTATTTTTCTTACTTTTGCGTTTAACGCTAATGAAGTTGTTTTAATGTTTGTTTAAACACAACTTTGTTCGCTTCAAAAATAGAGATTTCTTTATAAATAAACAGGGCTTATGATGAGAAATTCGCTGTATAAAGTTTACAGATTCTATTTGGAGGGCTTCAGGTGCATGACCCTTGGGAAAACTTTATGGATGATTATCCTGATTAAACTATTTATCATGTTCGCCGTTTTAAAGGTATTCTTTTTCCCTAATTTCCTTAACTCCAGATTTGAAATGAAGGAGCAGAAAGCAGATTATGTCGGAAAGGAACTTATTCAAAGAAAGTAAGACTAAAGACAAGATTGCCAATTCTACTTTTGCACCATTAGCATGGAAAACAAATCAAAATCAAATAAATATTCACTTTAAAATTTGCACCTATAACTTATGGAGACGATTGATTACTCTCTGGTTGACTGGTCGCGCGCGCAATTTGCGCTGACGGCTATTTATCACTGGATTTTTGTGCCGCTAACACTGGGTTTGGGCGTCATAATGTCCATTATGGAAACTATTTATTACAAAACGGGTAATCCGGAGTGGAAGCGAATTACTCAGTTCTGGATGAAGCTCTTTGGGATCAACTTTGCCATTGGTGTGGCTACGGGGATTATTCTGGAGTTTGAATTCGGAACCAACTGGTCAAACTACAGCTGGTTTGTGGGGGATATTTTCGGCGCTCCGCTTGCCATTGAAGGGATTATGGCCTTCTTTATGGAATCAACCTTTATAGCAGTGATGTTCTTTGGCTGGAAAAAGGTAAGCAAAGGATTTCACCTGGCTTCCACCTGGTTGACTGTGATTGGAGCGACGCTCTCAGCGCTTTGGATTCTGGTGGCCAATGCCTGGATGCAGGCACCTGTTGGGATGCACTTTAATCCGGAAACCGTTCGTAACGAGATGATGGATTTTTGGGCGGTATTGTTTTCTCCGGTAGCTATAAACAAATTCCTTCATACGGTGACTTCCAGCTGGATGGTCGGTTCTGCTTTTGTAGTAGGCATCAGTGCATGGTATTTATTGAAGAAAAGAGAAATTGAGTTTGCCCGGAAAAGTATCCTGGTTGCAGCAGTTTTCGGCTTCCTCGGAACATTACTGGCAGCCTGGACAGGAGATGGTTCTGCGTATGAAGTGGCACAGAAACAGCCGATGAAACTGGCTGCCATGGAAGGTCTTTATAAAGGTAACACGCATGCAGGGCTGGTTGTATTTGGAGTGCTTAATTCGGATAAGAAAAGCTATGACGATGTTGTTGAGCCGTTTAAGGTTCGCTATGCTATACCAGGTGCCCTATCTGTACTATCTTTCCGTAATACAGGTGCATTTGTTCCCGGTATCCAGGATATCATGAATGGTGGTTACAAAACGAAAGACAGCAAAGGAAATACCATTACTGCGCTTTCTGCTGAAGAGCG
>JAUZOF010000039.1 GCA_030706585.1 Bacteroidota bacterium | reverse complement strand
TGCAACAAACCCACCTCTGCGAAGCAACTTCACATCGACTGAACTCGATTTATTCACCACCATGTATTGCACTTTAAAATCCTTATCGTGGTTGCCATCAGCGATTAATGTGAGCTTATAGCTTGAATTATCAGGTAAAAAACCGAATTTCAATGTTTTGGTTTTTTCCGAGTTTTCACCGTTAATTCCGCCAATATACCATTTATCGCCTTTTTGTCTGGCCAGAATAATATCCTGACCGGGATAGCCATCGAGCAGTTTGGTGTTATCCCAGGTATTTGGAACATCTTTCAGGAAAGTTTTTGCTGCATCGGGCAAAGCATAATAACCTTCGGGACGGTCGGCCAGATGCTGGAAGCCCGATTCGAACACCACGCTTAAAGCAAGTTCATGACCATAAGAGGTGATATGAGGATATTGCGAATTGGTGAAAGTGACCGGTGTGTAGTCCATTGAACCAATCACGTTGCGCGTAAACGGCAGTGTAGCGTTGTGCGCAGGAGCAGCTGGGGTAAATTCCGGTCCATTGTTGTACCACTCAGCACCACGGACTCCCTCGTAGGTCATCAGGTGAGGGTATGTGCGTTGCCAACCGCGTGGCACCAGGCAACCGTGAAAGTAAACCATTATCTTGAACTGAGCGGCATCCTCCAGAATATCGAGATAATACTTGATCATATCCTGCTTTTCACTTTCGAAGAAATCAATCTTGACGCCCACGACTCCTAACTTATTTAGTTTGGTGAATTCCTCCACACGGTTTTCGTGGGTGAGCATCCGGTCTCTTGGAGTTGCTGAAACCCAATTATGGTCTCCTCCCGAGTTATACCAAATCAGCGGTTTCAATCCTTTTGAATAGATATATTTAACGGCATCTTCAAGATTACCGCCATTGCCCATGGCATCCCACTCCCAGTCAAGCAGCGTATAAGGCCAATTCATGGAAGCGGCAAGGTCGGCAAAATCACACACCACCTTATAATCTTTTGTTCCGTGATTGTCCGACCAGTAGTTCCACGAAGCTTTACCTGGTTTTACCCAGTCGGTAGTGGTCAGTTTCGAAGGCGTTGACACATCGTTAACAAGCGTAGATTCAACAATATCAGCCAAATTTCCCACAACCACTACGCGCCACGGCGATTTCCAAGGAAGCGTGATTGTCGGCTTAGATTCCCCTTTTCCACGTCCGTTCCATTGGTCGGGGAAAGTGAGCTTGTATTTGGTTTTATCCCCGTAGTTGGTCAATTTGGTACCGCAATACGAACGGTCTACATCCGCCTCGTGAATCAAATACCAACATGATTTATCCGCAGTATTGAATAATGCTGGATAGCCCCAATCCGTTTGTTCGTGACCATTATTCATTGCGCTGTACAAACCTTCATTGGCTGTATTAAACTTTTCGAGCCAACGTTGTGTACTATCCGGAATGGAATAGGCGGTCAATTCATCTTTCATCACAAATTCCCCTTCTTTCTCAGGGAACTCGTACCGGAATGCAATACCGTCATTGTACGCACGGATAATCAGATTCAATTTAGCTTTTGAAGGGTTTTCGAAAGCCACCACCATTTCGTTGGCTGCGTTACTGCACCGGCTGCGTTTTCCGTGAACATCGGTGTATTGTTCGTTTACCGAAACAGCTTTACCGGCTTTCAGAAATTTCAATTCAGCAGAGAAATCCTGATCGCTACGCGAAAGCCCTAAACCGATAGCCGGAATGACTTCCGAAACTTTGCCTTTATTGGCGTAATTGACCTGCAAATGCCAATTACCAACAGTCTTATTTTGCGCGCAAAACAGCTTTACATTGATTTTCTTATTTGGCGACGACACAGAAACAGTCTGACAGATTGCTTTGCCGGAACTGAATATCGTCAACGCTGATATAATAAGAAATCTTGAAATTGAAATGGTTCTGTTTTTCATAAATTTATTAGTATAATAATCTTACTTATAACTGATGATTTTTTTATTGTTTCAGAAATGCATTTTCAATCAATAATCTGATTGAAAAGAAGAAGCAGGCAATCCTTCTTTGTTAAACAAAGTGGCAGTTGCTGTATCAGACCATGCATATCTTACTGCAACCGGTGCTTTTACTTTATCAGACCACGCCATCACATTTTTACCCTTAATCAAAGCTTTTGCCGGATAAAATACTTTATCTGCTCCTGCAATTTCAAAGCCATCCAGTGTTTTTCCGTTTTGTTTCAATCCGCTTCCGGTATTCGAGAAACTTACAATAAGTTTGCCCCCTTCTACTCTATGCTTCGAATACAATGGACCCGAATAGGTGTTTTTTTTGCCATACGTTTTTGCTAATGCCCATAAAGCAAGCCTTTTCCCGACATCCTGTTTATTTGCCGGATGTATATTTGCATTGTTTCCAATATCCATTGTAACCACCATACCTGTACCCGGAAGAGAAAGTGTTTTCCGCTGCGCATCTCTCAGTTCCTGCGATATTCCTCTCTGATAATCACTTTGGTAAGCCCAGGGAGCAATCTGTACAAAATAAAATGGAAGATCACTATTCCACTGTTTTCTCCAATCGGTAATAAGAGCTGGGAAAAGTCTTTCGTATTGCTTTGCTTTTCCTACATTGGCTTCACCCTGATACCATATTACACCTTTTATCTTATAAGAGGTCAAAGGCGCAATCATGGCATTAAATAAAACTGTCGGCGTGCCTGGTGTAATATCTATGCTGCAGAAAGGTTTCTCCTGGAATTTAGAATGTTCCATTCCGAAAAGATAGAGTTTCCCATTTCTGTATTCTGCAGAAGGAAGATATTTCCATTCTCCCGCCAGCTCAATCTTACCACCTTCAGAATTCTGGAGAAAAAGCTGTTCTTTCTTTCCCAAAATTCCGCCTCCGCCTCCTGTATCCATCACTTTGACTGAAATTACATTCTTGCCTTTTTTTAGAATGCCTTCGGGTATTTCATACACGCGTCCCGACTGCCATACTCCATCCTTTACAGTCATTCCTACGAGCTTTCCGTTCACATAAGTCATATCCATATCGTCAATCGGACCCAACGATAACTTATAGGATGAAGGTTTTTCGTCTGTAATTTCAAACTCTTTCCTGAACCATACTACTCCGTCAAACTCTCCAATTCCTCTTTGTTCCCATGACGAAGGAAGTTGCATGGTTTTCCATGACCTGTCATTGAAATTTTCTGTTGCAGCTGCTGCATCTTTCAGGTCAAGCTGAGACCAGTTGACCCCGGATGAATTGGCCGCAAGACTTAGATCAATCGCAGGCAACTGCTTCATCCACTCTTTGATATTTTTTCTTTCCACAGAAGACACGCTGATTTTTTTAAGAAGGTCTTTAAAATCATCCATTCTTGAAAGCCCTGCGTTGCTTACCCAGGACTCAGCCGGCGTACCTCCCCAAGAGGAATTGATAACACCTACAGGCACACCAAGTTTTTTATGAACCTCCCTTGCAAAGAAATAGGCTGTGGCACTAAAGTCCGGTGCATTTTGCGGATTACATACATTCCACACAGCCTTTACATCATTTAGAGCAGTATCAGAAAGTTCTTGAGCAACCGTGAACATTCTGATTCCCTGATAAGATGCAGAAGCAATTTCATTTTTTGAATTCTGCACCGTATCAGTAGGAGGCCAACCTTTAAGCCTCATTTCCATATTTGATTGACCCGATGCAAGCCAGACTTCTCCAATCAATACATCGTCAATCACAATAGTAGTATCAGCATTGGATATCTCAATTTTATATGGACCTCCAGCACCTGGTGTTCTCAGTTTGGCAATCCACTTGCCATCGTTTGCCGCTTTGGATTTTGCTGTTTCTCCCCAGCTTCCCCTGATGGTTATTTCTGTTTCGGGATTACTTTTTCCCCAGAAAGCAACTTCTTCTTTCTGCTGAAGCACCATGTGTTGGGAAAAAAGAGATGGCAGCACAAGAGTATTTCGATTCTTTGCCATGCAATTGAATGAAAGGGCAATGAACAATATCAAAATCTGGGATTTCATGTTGAAAAGATTATTTAAAAACATGGGGTAGAACTTTTTTTAAATCACAAAGTACATTTAAATGAAATCGGCATTTTTGATTATTACTTCAACGTAACTTTAAACACCGCTGCAATATCGTTAGGACACGCTTTGGGTTTACTAATAGCCAGTGCATCGCTGCCCTGTTTCCATGAAAGTTTTTCTTTACTGCCAAGCAGTTCTATTTTTGTGATTTTTTTCGTGCCAATGTTTTTCACCAGCGATTTAAGCGAAATGTCTTCAGTTGGGACTCCCATTACGGTTGCATAGAGCACATTTCCTTTTTGAGCATATCGAACATCCTTTGCAGAATAAGCCAATTTCCCTTCATTAAAACCGGCACCATCTAATTTATTTACTGCATCCACCGAAGGTCCTTCGCCAATAATTTTCCACGGACGGGTATCGAAAATACTCTCTTTATTTACATCCATCCAAGCGGCAATACCTTCGAGCACAGCCACTTCCTTATCATCAATAGTACCATCGCCACGAACAGGAATATTGAGCAACAGGTTTCCGTTTTTACTCACGATATCTATCAACATCCGGATAACCGTAGCTGCCGATTTGTAACCACCATTCTCGTAAATACCTCTGTTGTAATGCCAATCGCCAATACAGGTACAGGTTTGCCAAGCGTTTTCCTGTGGTTTGTCGGGTGCACCTCGCTCCACGTCCCAAACCATACATTTCTTTTGGCCTTCGGTCAACTGCTTGCCAAACAAAACTGCTTCGAGCTTCCCTTTGTGTTGTGCCATGTTGGTATTGTAGTAGTGCGCTGCAATTTTCAATCCGGCATCGCTAGCCGGGTAAAGTGGCAACTTGGAATCATCGAAATAAAGCAAATCAGGATGATAGAGGTTAATCAAGTCCATAGTGCGGTTGTAAAACTTATCGCAATATTTCTGATCGGGGGTACTTGCACCGTTGTCCCAATCCCACTGACTCCACAATGCGGTAATGTTTTTTTCACTACCTTTACTGAACGGATGGTTCTGTTCATAAAGCTCCTGAGGGTCGAGTCCTTCCCACCAGGTTCCTTTGCCATCGGCTTTGGTCAGTTTCGCATCATACTGCACACCCTTCAATGAGCCTGCTGTATCACAACGTTGCGAAGTTTCGAACCAAGTCCAGGCATGCGAAGCATGTACACTTAGGCCGAAAGGAAGTTTGTATTTTTTGGCTGCGGCAGCCCAACCGGCAACAATGTCTTTTTTAGGCCCAACACGCACCGAATTCCATTCTTGGTATTTGCTGTTCCACAAATCAAGGTTGTCGTGGTGGTTGGCCATGGCAAAGAAATACTGAGCTCCAACGCGTTTGTAAAGAGACACTAGCTTTTCAGGATCCCAGTTCTGGGCTTTCCACTCGTTGATTACATCTTTGAATCCAAATTTTGAGGGATGCCCATATTTTTGAACATGGGCGTTATATTGCCAACCTCCTTCGTTGTACATAAAACGACCATACCAATCGCCCAACTCGGGTTGACATTGCGGACCCCAGTGCGCCCAAATGCCAAACTTGGCATTGCGAAACCACTCAGGAGCTTTGTACTGACTTAGCGACTCCCATGTTGGCTCAAACTTACCCTGAGCAACGGGTTCCTTTTCTGTGTTAACTACAACGATTTTCTTGTCCTGCGCTGACATATTTAAAGATATCAGAACTAAAACAACACTTAAAAATTTCGCCTTCATATTTCTTTTAATCAATTCTATAACCAACTCATTTTACTTTCATCAAACAGCTGGTTCATTTATTCATTACTTAAAAATTTCTCTCAGTAAAATCATTCTCCCAACTTATAAATTCGCTCCATCAATTGCCATTTCTGGTCAGCAGAAGCGTCGGAAGAAGCGTCCTGAAACTGTGACATGTGCGCTTCCCACTCGCTTTGTCGAGGCTTTGTAGCAAGTTCAGCCATCGCCTTGTCATGATCAAAATCTGCTACTGTATCCATAATCATGAATAGCTTTGTGCCAATCAGATATATCTCCATATCAAGAATACCTACATCTTTCATTCCCTGCGTTATTTCGGGCCATGCAGCACCTTTTGCATGTGCTTTTTTATAGGCTTCGATTAAGGCTGGGTCGTTGCGCAACTCCATGGTTTTGCAAAATCTTAGAACCGGTAAATGCATATACTTTTCGTTTATAAATTATTATACGATTGATTTCATTTTTCAAAATTCACAACGAGTTTATTGCCATTGTATTTAACTACCTGATTAGGCGTAGCCGATAACTCAGCACCAATACCACGATCAGTACCAACTACAACTATATTAAACTTCCGATCTTCAAGCATACCCGGAAATTTACCATTTCGTTTATCTATTGTAAGCGATTTTTGTTTATCGTTCCATGAAAAATGAATAGTTGAATAAATTCCTTTTTCATAGTTATAATTGTCGTTTTCATCTTCGTAGAGTGTGAATTCACCGTTTGCTCCCTCGTAAATGCGGATTTCCAGATTGTCCCATTTCTTTTCGGTAGCATATTGAACTTTAGGTCCAACTGGCAATATGGAACCGGCTTTTACATATAAAGGTATGATATCTAATGGAGCCTCTTTTTGAACGGTTTGTCCGCCGTTTACTTTTTCACCTGTCCAGAAATCGTACCAATCTGCTCCCTTCGGCAAGTAAACCTTCTTTGTTTTTACCGTACCGTAATCTTCAACGGCGACTGAATCTTTTCCCTGCAACCGGTTTTTCCAATACATGGCTTCTGTAACCGGACTGGCCAGCAACGATTTGCCAAACATAAATTCATCATTAAGATCGATTGCTTGTTTGTCATTGGCAAAATCCATTACCAGCGCACGCATCATGCTCGACTGGTTGGCAGTAACCTGCCACGATGCAGCATAAATGTACGGCAACAAGCTATATCTCAGGTTGATATATTTCTCGATGGCATCGTAAGTAGGGTTGCCTTTTTTGCCAAACTGGTAAAGCTCGCGCGGATACCCTTCGCCGTGCGAACGCATCATCGGACAAAACGTTCCAAACTCAATCCAACGGACGTGCAACTCCCTGTAATCGGGATTTTCGAGTGGATTTTTGAATCTTTGCAGAAAGAATCCGCCAATATCCGAGTTCCAGTTGGGTATAGCTGAAAGTGAAAAATTAAGACCTGTCGAGATCTGATTTTTCAAGGTTTCCCATGATGCGGTAATATCTCCCGACCAGGTATTGGCTCCATAGCGTTGCTGGCCTGCAAAAGCCGAACGGGTAAGAATAAAGACACGTTTATCGGAAGTTACCTCCCGCTGATGTTGATAAACTCCACCGACCGACATCAACGGATAAGCATTCCGCACTTTTCTGAAACTGCCAAGGAAGGTCTTTGTGTCAAAATCGGCAGGTTTTTCGTCTAAATGATCCGGCTCTGACGAATCCATCCACCAGCCATCCATGCCCAATTTGAAGATGCCGTTATTCAGATACTTCCAGTATAAATCGCGTGCTTTCGGATTGTAGGCGTCATATACCTTTACACCGGAAGGATAATCCTTATTAACAGGGAATTTTTCAGATCCTGATTCGGGCCAGGTCTTGAAATTGAACAAGGCATTCATCTTCTCTAATTCGCGGAATTGCTTTGTCTTTGGCCCGAATGAGCTCCAAATCGAGATAATCATGTGTGCATTAAGCCCATGCACATCATTCACCATCTTTTGAGGATCATTAAAGCCCGGATTAAGAAATTCCATGGCATTCCACAAATAATTGTTCCCCCAATATTGCCAGTCCTGAATAATTCCATCCAAAGGCACATTGAGTTCCCTGAATCTCTTCACAACATCCACTAATTCATCCTGACTTTTATAACGCTCGCGGCTTTGCCAAAATCCATAAGTCCACAACGGAAACATGGGAGCCTGACCGGTAAGGCTGCGCATTCCGGCAATCACACCATCGGCATTGCCACCGTTCATAAAATAGTAATCGATGCAGTCTCCTACTTCCGACTTAAAAGTGGTTCCTTCCTGATTATCATCAAAATTAGTGGGCGAATAATTGTCCCAAAACAGGCCATAGCCCTTAACGGATTGAAAAAACGGGATATAGTCATCGAGATTGCCCTGAACCATTTTAAGGCTTACGTTGCGTTTCGACATCTTCCCTTGATGCTGCTGACCCAATCCGTAGATTGCTTCATCCTTATCCAATTCGAAAGACTGAGAAACGGTGTATGATTTTTCTCCCGCGTCGCTCATTTCGGTAAATGACGTTGTACCTGCTTTTTCTTTTAGCAATGGGGTCTGAGCTACTGAATTAAAATTTACCTGTCCATTATTCAGGTTAATTCCAACATTTAATGCTTTACTTTTCACAAAAAGAATATCCCCGACCTTCTGGGTGCTAAAAGATACTTTTTCCGGAGATTTCACCACCGACAAGCTTTGCTTTGCACACACACTTCCTTTGGGGTATTTCACAACCCTTACAATAGAGGGTGTGTAAAACTGGATTTCGACAGTTAAATCGTTAATTCCCGCTTTCACTCCTGTACTTGTCACGCTGTAAGACTGCGCATTTGCAGCACTTGTTAAAAGCAAAAACAACATGACAATTTTAAACACGCGTTTTTTCATTTGATCTATCAAATTTATTTTGTTTCACTACTACCTATTTTCCATTTAAAATATCTATCCAGCACCTCAAGTGCCGCTTCATCTGGTACTGATTCTAAATGTGGAGTATTTTGAAAATACATCACTTTCGGGCTATTGCGGTTAAATGGAGTCCATTGAGGCAAAGCAGCTCCATTGGGATTTCCAGACTTCACGAAATTGATCCAATAGTTACCCATAGCTTCCGAAATGGTTATGTCTGATTTAGAAGTATTAGGATCAGAAGCGTTCAAATGCTGAAAAACATACGAAACATCCTGCGCATGAGGCGATCCATGACCATATTCAGATGAAGTTTCGGGGTAATCGGGGTGTTGATCGAAGAAATAATAAAACACCTTCGATTTTCCGGTTTGGGATTGCAACTTTGCCCAACTCCAATTATGCCACCCAAAAGCTGCATCGCGCGACAAGTTACGGGCTGAACGAAGCACCGTATTTTCGCCCACAGGATAAGCCTTGAGCAATTCATCGGCAAATTCCCCGTAGCGTTTCTTCACCGCATCAATGCATTCCTGAGTCGTTTTTCCGGGAGAAAAACTCAGGCCTTCGTCCGAATTGTAGCCAATCAGCACTGGGACATCATTATACTTGCCTTTTTCGTATAATTTATATTGCACGTCGGGAATCACATAGCCATCAATCACAGGCCATGAGCTACCTCCCCCCCAACCCATCGGTAATTTGTCAGCAGGCAGTTTCCGAAGTTCATCAATAGAAGCTACACCTGCATTTTGAACATATCGAACGCCTTCTTCGGTTGCAAACGACAACAACTTCATATTCTCTCCCGGATAACTTGCAGTACCGATAGGGCCAAATGAGCCACCGCTTTGTGATATTGCTCCGCGGAAAAGTCCTTTAGCCAATGGGGAAGCACATAGCATACTGACTGAAAGTCCGCCTGCCGATTCCCCGAAGATGGTTACTTTGCGTGGGTCGCCGCCAAATTTTGCTATGTTTTTCTGTATCCATTTTAATGCAGCAACCTGATCCAGCAAGCCGTAATTTCCGGAAACATGATCGGGACTTTCGGCATTGAGCGACGGATGCGCCAAAAATCCCAGAGGGCCAACGCGGTAAGCAATACTCACAAAAACAACTCCTTTTTGAGCCAATTTGCTTCCTTCGTACCAGTAATCGGCAGTAGAGCCGGAGCTGAATCCACCTCCGTAAATCCACACCATGACAGGTAGCGATTCCGATTTCGATTTTGCCGGTGTCCACACGTTCAGGTACAAACAATCTTCGCTTTTACCTCCGGCAGGATTTCCGGCCTGCATAGGCGAAGGTGCGAAATGTTCGGCAGATTTTACTCCCTTCCAGGCAGCGACTTGTTGAGGAGCTTTCCATCGTAGCTGACCTACAGGAGGTGCTGCAAACGGAACTCCGCGGAATATCGTCAAGTCATTTTCCTGAACTCCCTTCACCCATCCGCTTTCTACCTTCACTTGTAAAGGAATTTGGGCATAAGCTACAATATTGGCAAATACCAATAAGAATAGTACAATTATGTTGAACCTGTGAAAAGTCATTGTTATTTGATTATGGTTATTTTCATTTTCTGCAAATCTTTCAGCGAAGAACTTTTGCCGTAAAGTACTTCGTATTCACCCGGAGTGACCATCATTTTACGTTGGCTCCAGTCAAAAAATTCGAAAGAAGAAGGATTTAATTCTATGGAAACCTGCGCAGTTTTACCTGCAGGAATTTCCACACGTTTGTATCCACGCAGGGTTTTCAATGGACCTTCAATGTCGTTCACTTTACGCACATACACCTGCACAACTTCAACACCGGAACGTTTTCCGGCATTCGTCACAGGAACAGTCAACTGAATTGATTCATCCGATCTTATTGTTGTCTTGCTCAATTTAGCCTCCGCAATTTTGAACGTGGTATAGCTTAGCCCATATCCAAAGGAGAAAAGCGCATCATCGGTGAAACGGTAGGTACGACCTTTCATCGAATAATCTTCAAAATCGCCCAGTTTGTCTGAATTTTTATAGAAAGTAACCGGCAGTTTTCCCGACGGGTTGTAATCGCCAAACAAGACATCGGCTACAGCCTGTCCACCGGATTGGCCACCATACCAGGCTTGAAGAATGGCATCGCAACTCTCGGTTTCAGGTGTCAAAGCTATCGCCGAACCTGAGCAGTTAACGAATACGATTTTCTTGCCTGCTTTTTTCAAAATCTGCAAACATTTGCGTTGCGATTCAGGAAGTTCGATATTGGTTCGGTCACCTCCTTTAAAGCCATTAAATTCAACCGGCATTTCCTCTCCTTCTACTTTTGGAGAAATACCACCCACAAAAATTACCTCGTCAATTCCCTTCAGTTTTTGAATTAATGCGTTATAATCAACGGGAATTTCCCTGCCTATATTCAATTTCAGGCTGGCATCCATATCTTTGTATATAGCCGAATATCCGACCTCTATTTTATATTCTTTTCCCTTTTCTACTTTAAACGGAAGCCTGATAGGCGCAATTTGCCACACTTCTTTATTAAACAAAGTGTCATTATTGACAATCACATGGCATTTCCCGGCAAATTCCAGTCTTACTACTAATTCTTCGGATTTGTCAGACTGATAAACGGTTTGATATTTCCCGGAAAAGTTTCTGAGATTGACCCCGCGACCAAACCGGTTCTGACCGGCAGTTGTCAATTGTATCGGGCTTGTAAGCTGTTCTTGAGCCACTGCTTCGCCTTGAAACTCTTTGTTGTTCCAATAAGTTGACTTCACACCTGTTTTTCCTTCGAACAAACAGTTATCAAAAAGACTTTGGGTGATTTTATCTTCAATCAAATCACAACCCTTATCGTAGAATATTTTATCAGCCGGAAGTTTGGATTTAACGCCCTCGAGAATGGTGGTGATACTGGAAGGAAAACCATTATAATTAGCCAACAACATGGGTTTGTCGTCAGCATTGGGCCCAATAACAGCTATTTTCTTTACTGATTTGGACAAGGGAAGGATATTGTTTTTATTTTGGAGTAAGACCATTGATTCCTGAGCCATTTTAAGTGCCAATTCCCGATGTTGCTGGCAATCTACAACAGACATCGGAATTCTTGACCACGGAACGATAGAATCATTGTCCATTTCGCCCAAATCAAAACGCCCCACCAAAACGCGGGTAAGGCTCTTGTCGATTACCTTCTCGTCAATCAATCCTTTCTCTACAGACTGAGGTAATTTATTGTATGAATACCCCCAACCACACTCCACATCAGTTCCTGATAAAACGGCTTTTGAAGCAGCATGAACATCGGTAGAAGAAACTTTGTGTGTGCTGTAAAAATCGGTAATCGCCCCACAGTCAGATACGACAAGGTATTTGAAACCCCAATCATCGCGAAGGATTTTCTGCAATAAGCGGGTACTGCCACAGCAAGGTTCATCATCTATGCGTTGATAGGCACACATTACTTCACGCACATCAGCTTCCTGTACCAATGCCTTGAAAGCAGGAAGGTAGGTTTCCCACAAATCGCGTGGATTTACATTATTGACATTTAAAGTATGTCGGCTCCATTCGGGACCCGAATGAACCGCAAAATGCTTTGCACATGCCAGTAGTTTTTTGTATTTTGAATCAGCAGGACCTTGCAACCCTTTAACAACGGCAACCCCGATTCGAGAAGTCAGGTAGGGATCTTCACCATACGTCTCCTGACCGCGACCCCAACGAGGATCACGGAAAATATTGACGTTCGGTGTCCAAACCGACAAGCTGAGAAATTTGCTGTTTTCCTGTCCTTTTCTACGTGCTTCATGGTATTTGGCTCTGAATTCGTCGGATACTGCTGTAAAAGCGTCCAAGACCAATTTTTCGTCAAATGATGCAGCTATTCCGATTGACTGGGGAAGAACAGTTATATTATAACCATAACGTATGCCATGCAAGGCTTCACTCCACCAATTGAACTTTTTGATCCCTAAACGCGGAATTGCATCTGATTCGTCACACATCAATGCTGCCTTTTCTTGCAAAGTCAGGCGGGATATCAAATCTTTAGCACGCTCTTCAGAGCTAAGTTCTGGATGCTGGTAAGGCAACTGTTGCGCGCAAATTGCCACAGAAGAAAAAATAATGGAAAGAAGTACGACTGATTTTTTCATTTTATATACTCACTTGACGTGAATTGTTCGACTACAGATTAACAAATAAAGAGAATGGCCTGAACGGGTAACGACCGAACAGACCATTCTCAACTTCCCTTCACAAAAAAACAGCATTTATTCGTTACGCAGGGGCTCTTTTTGTATCACAAATACTACCGAAATATCATTTGGAATAAATTCAGGCTTTTGAATAACCAACGAATCGGCATTTTGCTTCCAGACGAGTTTTTCACTACTACCAAGAAGTCGGATGCTTTTGATTCTCTCTTTTAGTTTATTCTTACCTAACAATTTCATACACACATCATCGGTGGGGACACCCAATAATGAAGCATAGAGAACATTTTTTTTCTGGTTGTAACGTATATCTTTTGCGGTTAAAATGACTTTCCCCTCGTTAAAGCCCTGCTCTTTCATCGGGTTTATAGCCTCCACAGCCGGCCCTTCGCCAAACACTTTCCACGGACGGGTATCAAAGATACTCTCACTGTTGATCTTCATCCATTTGGCAATTCCTTCCAAAACAGCAACTTCTCTGTCATCTATCGTTCCATCGCCGCGAACCGGAATATTCAGCAACAGGTTTCCATTCTTGCTCACAATATCAATCAGTGTACGAATAACGGTGGCTGCCGATTTGTAACTATTATCATTGTAGCGTCCGCGATTGTAGTGCCAGTCGCCAATACAGGTGCAAGTTTGCCAGGCTAATTCCTGACCTTTATCAGGTGCGCCACGTTCCACATCCCAAACCATACATTTTTTTTGCTCTTCGGTAAGGATTTTCCCAAACATTACAGCCTCCAGTTTACCGTGGTGAGTGGCCATATTGTGGTTGTAATAATGTGCAGCTATTTTCAAACCGGCATCGCTTACGGGGTAAAGTGGGAGAGCGGTATCATCGAAATACATCAAATCAGGATTGTACTTGTTAATCAAATCCATTGTCCGGTTGTAGAAGTTATCACAATACTCCTGCGAAGGAGGAGTGACAGCACCTTTCTGCCATTCCCAACCCCAACCAGTACTTGGCTTGTGATTTTGAGCATAAAGTTTTTGTGGATCAAGTCCTTCCCACCATGTTCCTTTACCATCGGCCTTGGTCAATTTTCCATCGTAAGGAACACCTTTGTACACCCCGGAAGTGTCTGCACCCTGAGCGGGTTCGTAGAATGTCCAGGCATGTGAAGCATGTACGCTTATACCGAAAGGAAGTTTATATTTCCGGGCTGCATTTGCCCAGCCGGTCATAATGTCTTTTTGCGGGCCTACCCGTACCGAGTTCCATTCCTGGTATTTACTGTCCCACAAATCAAGATTATCATGATGATTGGCCATAGCAAAAAAGTATTGCGCACCTGTTTCCTTGTACAATTTCACCAGTTTTTCCGGATTCCAGTTTTCAGCTTTCCATTCATGAATAATATCCTTGAACCCGAATTTTGATGGATGACCATAATGCTCCAGGTGATAATTGCCGTGCCAATCATTTTGACCATACATTCCCCGTGCATACCAATCGCCATGTTCGGCCTGACACTGTGGTCCCCAATGCGCCCAAATGCCGAATTTTGCATTTCGATACCATTCTGGTACTTTGTATTTACTGAGCGATTGCCAGGTTGGTTCATACTGTCCCGATTGAACAGGCTCTAGATTTGTATTGACAATCACCTGATTGTTTTCCTGAGCTAAAAGAGTTTGTGATAGCAAGAAAAACGCGATTAGGGAAGATAAGATTAGCTGTTTCATAAAGCTTTTTTAGTCGTTTGTATATTTTGAAATCTAAAACTAAAAAAGAGGGTGTCTGTACACCCTCTTTTTTATGAATAAACTTAAGGCCAGTCACACAAAAATGGAACTTTCTCTCTGTTTAAAACTACTTTTTGACAAATTTGCTCTGCGTAGTGCTATTTCCAACAGTCATCTTCACAAGATAAACTCCTTTAGGTAATGAAGACACATCTACTTTCTCGCAGTTTTCTGCGCTTTTAACCATTTCACCGCTTAAATTAAAGATGGAAGCCTTTGCAGAAGCCGGTATCACAATATAAGTGGTGGCCGGATTTGGATAGATAGAAAGAACATTCGGTTTTCCTGCTTCTATCGATGTGGGGACACCATTATGTACTTTACCAAGAATTTTCACATTGTCATAAACAGCTGTAAACAAAGGTGTTTGCGAAAGTCTGATACTGATTGTATTTACATTGCTTATCGGATTACCACTTACATCTTTTAAAAGAATAACAGGAGTTGCCCAGTTCTGTCCAATTGCAGAAGTCGGTGCAGGCACCCAGTCACCAGCTCCTATCCTCACATCAATTAGTGGCGATTTATCAGCATCACTCGCACTGTAATATCCGGCATTTTGTTCCGTCAGACTCCACGGCCATGACATATCGGCAGATAACTTCAGGCTGTCGAATCCGGCAACATTAATATCAGGTATAATAACAACAGCATCAGTTGGAGTAATTTTCAAAACATGACCATGATCACCCCACCACTGATCTAAATTTATATTTGCATCACCTGTAGTTTGCAAATTTACTTTTCCAAACCAACTACCAGCTTTGGTACTGGGAGCTCCTGACCAACTACCCCATGGACTCCACGAAGCAGCGAATGATTCACCATATAATGTATTAAAAGTTGATTTTTTGAATACTATATTATCAAGGTACACAGTATCCTTTGCTGTACCTGTAGAATTAGTACCATTATTGAAGAAAACTGTTACTGCGGTAATTTTTGAAGTACAAACCAGGTTGCGGGTATATTTGATCCATTTTGTGGAATCCGTGACCGCCTGTTCATACCAATCCAATTGATTACCAGACGCATCTTTTAATTGAATTTGGACTTTACCTTTAGTCGTGTTTGGTGAATATACACTAACTTCATATGAAGAATAAACTTTCGAGTCAATATCAACTGCAGTTGAATTACCATTAGTATAACCACCGTTATGTGTAAGTTTTCCTACATTTGCCGAACTATTCACGGCATCCGAAAGCGGATTGGCATTAGGCACAAAAGTGT
>JAUZOF010000389.1 GCA_030706585.1 Bacteroidota bacterium | reverse complement strand
CGTTTCGTTTCACATTAGCGTCTTTGCGGTCGGCTGTTACGGTTACTTCCTGAAGACTGCGTGTATCAGGGGTAAGTTCCACGTTCATACGGGTACTGACATCCAGCGTGACTTTTTTCGTTACAGTCTTGTATCCTACATAGTTGAAATCAATCTCATAAGTTCCTTGGGGGAGTTTAAGCGAATAAAATCCATAGTTGTTTGTTGCTACGCCTATTCCTTTCCCTTTGATTGAAATGGTCGCGCCTATAAGCACCTCTCCGTTGGTATTATCTTTCACATATCCGTTCAGGCTGACTTTTTCTCCCGGATTTGTTGCATATATCAATGATACAAATCCGATAAAAAGAGTCAGTATAATGCTTTTCTTTGCTTTCATAAACTGCTATTTGTGTTTGCGGTGGCAAAGATGCGAATTAAGCATTTCTCTTTTTATTCAATTCAGATAAAAAGGAGAAAATCGGCTATAAAAAAAGGAATTCAGAAGATAAAAGTTGCGGAAAAGTCCATTCAAAGCAATAATATTCGATAATGCAGATAAGAAAAACCCCCATCAGGTGGTTTACTGATAGGGGATTAATTCACTTTGGCGCTTTGTAAATTTTCTTTTTCCAGAATACAGAATAAGCGGCAAAATAGCCTCTGGCACCGGTTTCTCCGACATCAAGTGGGGGCGAAGTTCGGATAACATTCGTACGAATGTTGGCCGGTTGGCTGCCAAACATTGGATTTTGTCCCCGGTAAGCCTCGATAGCTTCACGGATAAAGTTGAAATAGTCTTTGGTAATTCCGCAGGCTTCAAGTTTAACGGTATTATTGTCGCGGATGTACTGCTTATGCCTGAATCGGGGGAAAAGATAAATCTTCAGGTCATTGGTCATGAATTCCGGACTGAAGAAGTTATCGTCTGTAATATTCCATAAAATAATACTATCAGTGACAAGAGAATCATTTTTCCAGACCCGAAACAGATAATAGTTTGTTTCCTCTGGAGGGTCTTTCAGATAAACCTGTATAACAAAAGCATCTTCATAAACCATTTTTCTCTTAGTGATCGTAAACGAATCGACCGGGGCAATCGAATTTAGTTTACAAGAAGCTGTGTAAGTTTCAGAAATGCCATCTTTGTTGGCATCTACATTACTAATGTTAATAGTATAGATTCGTCCTTTCACTCCGAAGTAATTTGAAGGTGTCATATAAATACCGGCGCTATCCGGATCTTCTTTCATTTGAATCTTATGAGTCTCATGTGTCACAGCATTGCTATCGGAAAGCATAATTATTGCATCTGAGATACGTTCTGCTTTTTGATTTGAAAAATAATCAGCAGTTCTTTTCAGAATTATCTTATGAGCCATAGTATCAGTCGTGATAACTCCTTCCACAATCAGTTGCGGATCCATACTACCCAGATTGACATTTATGAATTTCGTACAGGAACCCATTATTATCAATAAGACTATCAGAAGAAGTATCGGTAAGTTTCTCATTATTAAATTCCTTAGAATTTGAAATTGTATGTAACAGAGGGGATAATAGAGTACAGATAGGTCATTTCAGCTCTGGTCTCTGAATCATTCCCTGCTTTTCTATAGTTGACAAAGTTTATAGTCCATGCATTTTTGCGGGCATAAACATTATAAATGGAAAAGTTCCATTCGCCATTCCAGAAGTGTTTCCTTTTGCTAATAGGTTCCCATGTCATAGCCAGGTCAAGACGGTGGTATTCTGGCATCCTGTAAGCATTTCGATCGGAGTAAACCGGTAGGTTAAGCTTGTCAAATTCCATCCGCGCAATCGGATATGTAATAGGACGACCGGAACTGAAAATAAATGTCGCGCCACAGGAGAGGTTTTTTTTCAATTCCTGATTGACTATCACGTAAACCGTGTGAGGTCGGTCATAGGGTGAATAATAGGATTGGTCTTTATTAATATCTTTAATTGTTCTTGTTGACTTCGAATAAGAATAGCTAATCCAACCGGTGGTTTTTCCTTTCGTTTTCTGGAAAAGAAATTCAGACCCAATTGCTTCTGAGTTTCCAAATCTTAGCTCGCCTTCCAATAACCGGTTATGGAGTAATTGAGCATGATCCCTGAAGTCTATTGTGTGTTTCATTTTTTTATAGTACACTTCGAAGGAGGTTTCGTAAGTATTATTACTAAAATTTCTGAAAAACCCGAACGAATATTGGTCACATGTCTGAGGTTTCACGTAAGGACTGGCTGTAAACCATAAATCAAGTGGCGTTCCGGAGGTCGAGTTAGAAGCCATTTGCAAAAATTGGTTGGTATGAGAGTAATTCAGCTTAAACGAAGAGTTTGAATTAAACTGCCAGCGAAAACCAATTCGCGGAGAAAGTCTCAGGTAGGTGTTGAAAAAGTTATTATTACCGTACTTAATTGAATCTACAGGATTGTAATTTTGATCATACTTATAAACAGTCGTACCGCCAACATTTGAAAATGCATTTAACCGGATGCCCACTTTAATATTTATCTTTTGGGAAAGTGAGAAATCATTAGAAATATAAATAGCCTGTTCCACTGATTTGTTTTCGGGCAGAATAAATGGTTTTTGATCATTCGCTGACCCGGTAGAGGTTATTGTACCAGGATTGAATTTATGTAGCACCGCTTGATAACCAAACTTAACGGCTGTACTATTATGCAAATGAGTAAAATCGTAGCGGATGTTGAAATCTCTCATTTTATATTTCCAGTCAAAATTGCTGTCATCTGATACTGTTGATGCCAACTGATATCCATAACTGCTATACATTAATGAGAGATTGCTTGACATTCTTCTTGAGAATAAGTGATTCCAGCGTATAGACATGGCATCGTTTCCGTAATTATTTGCTACATCCAGAGTTTTAAAATTGTCTTTACCCATATAGGCTGAAAGGTAAAGGCGGTTATTATTGTCTATCTGATGATCGATTTTGAAATTTAGGTCATAGAAGTTCAGTTTGTTATTTTTGATTCTATCCTCATTCGATAATTTGAGAAAAAGATCAGCGTATGTGCGTCGTGCAGCAATTAAAAATGTTGTCCGGTTACTCAACGGTCCATCAATGGCGATTCTGCTGGAGATAGGACCAACACCTCCACTCCCGGATATTTTGTTGTAATTTCCTTCTTTCATCCTGACATCGAGCAGAGAAGAGAGGCGACCATCGTACAATACCGGAATATCTCCTTTATAAAGTGTCAGGTTTTTAATTGCATCATTATTGAATGTGGAAAAGAAACCCATCAGGTGAGAGGCGTTATATACAGTTGCTTCATCTAATAGAATTAGATTTTGATCCGAGCTGCCTCCACGGACAATGAAACTGGAAGTTCCTTCATCCACCGTAGACACCCCCGGGAGCAACTGAATTACTTTCAGTAGGTCAACTTCCCCCATAAATGCAGGAATTTTTCGGATTTCTTCTATTCCAAGTTTATGAACTCCCAACATATTATTCCTGACATTTTCGTCGTTGCGTCCTGTTGTTACCACAAGTTCCTGCAGGTTGCTTGATAACCCAATTAGTTTAAAAGTTATTGATTTGTTCTTGTCGAGAGTCACTTTCTGATTCAGGATCTTATAACCAACCAGAAAAACATTCAGATTGTAACTTCCAACTGGTAAAGCAAAGGCAAAAAATCCCTTACTATTGGTGGTAATTATGGTTTCTGATTCTTTAACTCTGACGGTTGCTCCGACCAATGCCTGACCGTTAGTCGCATCTGTTACGTATCCGCTTAATGTGACTAAATCGACCTGATTTTCAGAAAATGAGTAAAATACAAGCCGGAATAAGAAAAATAGAATCAACAATTTCCTTAATGGCATGGAATTTCGTTTTGAATCAGTGGATCAATAAGAAAAATACAGTGTAGTTCACCGGGGACTGAAGGTTTCTGATTTTAAAAGTTAGCTTTATCGTTGCCGGGAATTCTGCCTATATACGGATGTCTTCTACTTAGTTCATCTTTCCATAATCATTGCTGATAAATGCCAGTCTCAGGAAGTAGATAAATCTACTCCAGGACAATCTCTTTTCTTATTAAAACAGTTTCAAAAAATGAAATGTTCTGAGTATCTCAAATAAGGTTGTCGGGAATAATTGCTTATTGAGATGAATCATAAAGAATATTTGGTATGACTCTGTTTGGGTTGAGAAATATAGGGCGAAACAATTAATCATCCCCGTTGTTATAACAAGCAGAATATTGAAAATCATACTTCTCCGTAATCATGAGATATGTATGACCTTCAGATTCTTAAATCCACAAACGGCTAAAAATAGTTCATTGTAAGTTTTAAAAAAGACGTAGATTATAAAGTTTGATTAAATGATTTAAGTGTATGAATAAGTTGCTGATAATTGCATTAGTAGGTGTCCTGAATATTACAAGCAGCACCGCAAAAAGTTTCTATAGTTTTAAAGCTAAAACCATAGAAGGAAAGAATATCTCTATG
>JAUZOF010000388.1 GCA_030706585.1 Bacteroidota bacterium | reverse complement strand
CTCTCGCGGTTCATCTACCACCTCTCGCGAAGCTACTACCGCTTCTTGTAGTATTTCTACCACCTCTCGTAAGATTTCTACCGGTTATCGTAGAGCTGCGAACACCTCTCGTGATTCTACTACCGCCTCTCGTGAAACTACTACCGGCTCTCGTAGTATTTCTACCACCTCTCGTGAAACCGCGAACACCTCTCGCGGTTCTTCTACCGATGGAATTGTATTTTGAAATTTATTTACCTGAATAACAAAGTCACACCACCTCGCAAACCGTAGCATTTACCGCCTGACTTAAATCCTGCGGAGAGAGCTTCAATTGCAGGCCGCGCTGTCCGGCACTGATGTAGATAAACGGTTGCTCCAGTGCATCTTTATGAAGGTAAATAGGATACGGTTTTTTCATGCCCAAAGGAGAACAGCCGCCACGGATATATCCGGTCAACGGTAAAAGCTCCTTCATGGCAACGGTTTCGGCGCTTTTATTACCGGAGACTTTGGCTGCCAGTTTGAGATTAACCTCTGCCGCACCGGGTATTACACAGACAAAAACACCGGATTTGTCACCCCGCAACAGGATTGTTTTATAAACCTGATCGATGGACTGCCCCAATTGCTCCGCAACGTGAATCGCGCTCAGGTCACTTTCGTCCACCTCATACGGAACCAGTTCGTAAGCAATTTTCAAACGGTCCAATATGCGGGCGGCATTGGTCTTTTGTATCTTCATGGTAAGAAATTAATCTTCATCGTCATCATCACCGCCCCAGCTTCTCATCTCCAGCATATCGAGATACTCTTCGCAGTCAGGGTCATTTTCCGTATAAATCTCAATCGGCAACAGGTCAAAGGATGAGAGTACCTCATTTAAACGCTCACCAAAGACACGAACAGTGCGACAGATGAAGACCCAGGTTTTCTGCCCACCTCCGGTATAGACACCGGTCAGGATAGCCAGTTTGTCCTTTTCCATGGATTTACGCAAAGCCTCTTCCACCTGCTCCATTTGCTCGGAAAGCTCTTCCGACGGCATTCCCTGCCCATCGCCTTCGTATTTCCAGTAAATCTCGGCTCGCTCTTTGAATTTTCCGGATTTCACAAAATCCATAATATCGTCACGGCCGGTCACGATGACCAGTTTGCCATTCTCATCTTCAGAGATAGCGCTAAACCATTTGTCTGTAAGTTTCATTGATGTTTGATTTAGAAAACCGACAAACCTACGAAATTTTGAGGAAAACCGGCATGGATTTCCCTAAATTCATTGCTTTGAGAAAAAAAAGAGGCTTCAGTTTGTTTTATTTACTCAAAACGGATATATTTCGGAATATAACCTGTATTGTCTCACCAAAAACACGAACCACCATGTACGATACCGTCAGAATATATTGCAAAAACACGAATGAGTTTCGTGATTTTCCCGTGGGAGTAACCCTGCTTGATATTTATAATGAACTGGAGGTTCAAACGCCTTATCTCGTAGTCAGTGCGAAGGTGAATAACCGGGTGGAAGGACTTCGGTTCCGTGTTTTCACCTCAAAAAATGTCGAATTCATAGACCTGACCAATTCATCGGGCATGCGCACCTATGTACGTTCGCTGTGTTTTGTGCTTTACAAGGCGATGTCGGAGATTTTTCCGGGATCGAAACTGCGGATTGAACACCCCATTTCCAAAGGCTATTTCTGTAAAATGGAACTGGGAGCGGATGTCTGTTCGGATAAAGTATCACGGATAAAACGACGGATGCAGGAGATTATCGACGAAGACCTTCATTTCCACCGCAAAGAGGCGCAGACCGAAGAGGTCGTCCGTCTGTTTGAACTCAACGACATGACGGATAAGGCCGAGTTGCTGGCTTCCACGGGGGAGGTTTATTCGTCATACTATCAGCTGGGCGAGCACATCAACTATTTCTATGGCAACCTGGTTCCATCGACCGGATACCTTTACCTGTTTGACCTGATTTGTTACGAGGACGGTGTGTTGCTTCGAATCCCCAACCGGGATAAACCGACCATTTTGGAGGACATTGTACCTCAGAAAAAAATGCTTGAGATTTTCCACGAATATAATCACTTCAATGAGATTATCGGATTCAGCGATGTCGCAATGCTAAACCAGGCTAGTAAAAGCGGGGAAGCAACCGATATTATTAAAGTTTCGGAAGCTCTTCATGAAAAGAAAATTTCCCGAATTGCTGATGAGATTGCAGCTAAAGGCTCAAAAATCATCCTTATTGCCGGACCATCCTCTTCAGGAAAAACGACATTTACCAAACGCCTGAGTATTCAGTTGATGACCAATTTGCTCAAACCAGTAGCCATTTCCCTGGATAATTATTTTATAGAAAGAGATAAAACACCGTTGGATGAGCACGGCGAACATGACTTCGAATCGCTCTATGCACTCGATCTTGAATTATTCAATAAAGATTTGAATGACCTGCTTGCCGGAAAGGAAATCTCAATGCCAACCTTCAGTTTTGAACAAGGAAAAAGGCTTTACAAAGGCAATAAACTACGAATGCATGAAAATAACATCCTGTTGATAGAAGGGATTCATGGTCTGAATCCGGAATTGACCCCTCACATCTCCGATGAATTGAAGTACCTGATTTACGTTTCGGCATTGACCACGATTTCGCTGGATGACCATAACTGGATTCCCACAACAGATAACCGGCTGTTGCGTCGCATTATCCGCGACTTCAAATACCGCAACTACTCTGCCCGTAACACCATTGCCCGCTGGCCGAGTGTTCGCCGGGGCGAAGAGAAGTGGATATTCCCCTTTCAGGAAAATGCCGATGCGATGTTCAATTCGGCTCTGTTGTTTGAGTTGGCCGTGCTGAAACGCTATGTGGAGCCGCTGCTGATGGCTGTGCCGCAAAACTGTGACGAATATTCCGAAGCCACTCGCCTGTTGCGTTTCCTTAGCTATTTCTATCCGATTTACGACCGGGAAATTCCACCGACATCCCTTATCCGGGAGTTTCTGGGTGGAAGCAGTTTCCGGTATTGATACCAGACATATTATTGAAGCCTGTCGGAGAAATGATCCGGCAGGCTTTCTTTTTCTGACAGTCTCCGTCTTCAGGGCTTCTACTGTTTTATATTTTCAACTTTTATAAGCGTTGAAAATGTCGTACCTTTGCATCAATCATGCGCTGAGCCTGACTTTACCCGATTTATGCAAAAACTTCAACTATCACAAAAACTTCAACAAAAGCTTACTCCGCAATTAATCCAACAGATTAAAATGCTGGAGCTAAACACCATGGAGCTGGAGGAGAAAATCCATCAGGAACTGGAGGAAAATCCGGCTTTAGAAGAGGGTGCTGATTTGGCTGAAGTTTCTGACTCAGATGACTTTGGCAACGAAAACGATGATAACTGGTCGAATGAAGATTTCAGTCTGGGCGATTATATCAACGAAGACGAAATCCCTTCCTACAAGCTGAATGAAAAGCAAAACCGCGAAGACCGCAGCGAGACAATCTTTGTCGGTGAACGCGAGACTTTTCACGAGGGGCTTATCCGGCAACTCCACTTAAGGGAACTCTCCGAGCTACAAGAAAAAGTGGGTGAATACATCATTGGAAACATAGATCCGGACGGCTATCTGAGACGCGATTTGCGTGCCATCTCTGACGATTTGCTGTTTCAGGTCGGCATAGATATATCCGATGAAGAGCTACGTCTGATTCTGGATATTATCCAGGACCTTGATCCGGCAGGTGTAGGTGCTCTGGATTTACGGGAATGTCTTTTGCTTCAATTGAAACGCAAGAAACAGGAGCCGTCTATCGAACTTGCCATCAGCATCGTCACTGATTCGTTTGAGGAATTCTCCAAAAAGCATTTTGATAAAATAATCACCCTGTATAAAATCAGTGAAAAAGAGCTTAAAGCAGCCATTGCCGAGATTACCTCGTTGAACCCCAAACCCGGAAACTCATCCGGAGAGGAAGGTGAAGCTATCGGAGTAAATCAGATCATCCCTGATTTTATCGTTGAAGCCATTGATGGAGAGCTTTCTATTTACCTGAATGATAAAAACATTCCTGACCTGCGGGTAAGCCGTGGCTACTCTGATATGTTTCAGGATTTCATGGGCAATAAAGCGAACCAAACCAAAGATAAAAAAGCGGCGGTACAGTTCGTCAAGCAAAAACTTGATTCCGCCAAATGGTTTATTGATGCACTCAAGCAACGCCAGATGACGCTTTCTTCTACCTTTGAGGCCATCGTGGAGTTACAACGTGATTTTTTCCTTACGGGAGATGAAACCGAGCTTCGACCCATGATCTTGAAAGACGTGGCAGAAAAGGTAGGCCTTGACATCTCCACAATTTCCAGGGTGAGCAGCAGCAAATATGTACAGACCAATTTCGGGGTTTACCCGCTGAAGTTTTTCTTTTCCGACAGTATGCAGACTGAATCGGGTGAAGAAGTTTCAACACGCGAAATCAAGAAGATCCTCAAGGAT
>JAUZOF010000387.1 GCA_030706585.1 Bacteroidota bacterium | reverse complement strand
CATTTTTGAAAAACAGACTAATTTAAGGTGAAAATTAACTTAAAAGTGAAAGGTATGAGAAAATTAATGATGATGTTATGCTTAGTAATAAGCATTGGTTGGGCTGCGGCTCAGACCAGAGTGACAGGGACAGTGGTCTCGACTGACGATGGTCAGCCGATTATCGGAGCCTCTGTCGTTGTAAAAGGTACCTCCTCCGGTACGATTACAGATGCAGATGGTAAGTTTGCTCTGACAATACCTGCAAATGCTAAAGTTTTGGTGTTTTCATACGTGGGTATGAAAACCGTTGAATTAGCAGCAAAACCTTCAATGCAGGTACAAATGCAGTCTGATTCACGTCAGATTAGCGAAATTGTAGTTACTGCAATGGGAATCTCTCGCTCTTCAAAAAGTTTGGGTTATGCAGCATCCACAGTAAAGGCAGATGAACTTAACCGGGCAACTCCGGTATCTGTAACAAATGGTTTGACTGGAAAAGTTGCCGGTTTGAATATCTCAAATTCAGGTGGTACCGGTACTTCAGAAAAAGTAATCATTCGTGGTTTCACATCTTTCAACAACAACCAGCCTTTGTATATTGTAGATGGAGTACCCATTCAGAATAGTTTTATGGGTAGCGCTACAACAAATCAGGCTGTTGACTTTGGTAATCAGGCAGGTGATATCAACCCGGATGACGTTGCTTCTGTAACGGTCTTAAAAGGAGCTTCTGCTACTGCTCTTTATGGTTCACGTGCTGCTAACGGTGTTATTTTAATAACAACAAAACGTGGTGCTACTGACTCCAAACTGCAAGTTTCATATACCGGTACTGCTACAGTTTCTAACGTATTGCGCGTTCCTCAGTACCAAACCATGTTTGGACAAGGATGGCCACTTCTTAATCAGGCAGGCACATATGAACCGGGTCTTCAGGAAAACGGATCTTGGGGTCCGGTATTGGATGGTATGATGCGCACCTGGGGTGCTCCTTTAAATTCACAGGGGATTTATACTCCGGTGACATCAGGTGGTGTGCAGCGTGTTAAACCCTTTGCATATGTAAAAAACAATCTTCGCGATTTTTATGAGAATGGTTTGGAACTAAATAATAATATCAGCATATCGGCGGGGAATCAGAATACCTCATTTGTTATGACTTACAACAATGTTACTTCAGATGGTATTCTTCCTACAAACGTTGACAAATACGACAGAAATACATTCTATGTTCGCGGAGATGCGAACTTTAAGAAATTTCATGCAAAAACAGATATTAGCTACGTTCGCAAGGATATTCGCAATGTGAGAGGTGGACAAGGCGGTGCTACCGGTGCTACAACCTTCCAGGATCTTATTCAGACTCCGGTGGATGTACCTTATTTGTCAATGAAAAATTACAATGATCCGTACAATAATACGGACAACTTCTATACTGCTTATGCTCAGAATCCTTACTGGATTATTGCAAATAACCAGAGTGTGTATCAGGACGACCGCGTTTACGGTAATGTTGAATTAAGTTATGATGTGACTTCCGGACTTAAAGCTGTAGGTCGTTTAGGTGGTGATTTTACCAATTCCAGACAAAGAGCATGGGCTGCACAGATGATCCCGGCATCTACATCTTGGGTATTGCTGAATGGTAAATCTTCAGTGCCCGGAAACTACGAAGAATACAATGTTAATCTGAATCAGCTCGATGCAACATTTATGCTTAACGCAGATTACAGCCTGTGGAAAAATTTCAGGGTAACAGGTACTGCAGGTTGGAACCTTAATCAACGGGGAACTTATTACATTGATGCTTATCAGGGATCAATCGACGTGCCAAACTGGTATAACCTCTCCAATGGTACAGCTTTACCGACAACTACTTCTTCAAGATCTAACCGTAGACTTGTAGGTTTGTTTGCTCAGGGAGACATTTCGTATAAAGATTGGGCATTCTTAGGAATTTCTGCCAGAAATGACTGGTCTTCTACTCTTCCTAAAGGTAAAAACAGCTTTTTCTATGGTGGCGTAAATGGTTCTGTAATTTTGACAGATGCTATTAAGTCATTGCAAAATACTCCGATTAGCTATTTGAAATTTCGTGCCGGTATAGGGCAAACCGGTAACGACGCTGATGTTTATCTGACAAATAGCAAATTTGTGCCAACCCAGATTGCGCTGGGATTTGGTAACCTTTATACCCCGTTAAACGGAGTTTCAGGGCTTACTCTTTCCAATACGATTTACAATCAAAACTTGAAACCTGAAATTTCAACAGAAGTTGAATTTGGTATGGATCTTCGGATGCTTCAAAATCGGATAGGTTTAGATTTGGCATGGTATAACAAAAACACAAAAAATCAAATCATTCAGGCCAATGTAGCACCAGAGTCAGCTTATGTCTACAAAGTTAGAAACGTTGGTTTGATTAATAATCAAGGGATTGAAGCTAGACTTTATGGATCACCTTTGAAAAATAAGGATTTTGAATGGGAAGTAGGCGTTACTTTTGCAAAGAACTGGAGTAAGGCCAAGGAGCTCTGGGATAATGTAGATCGCTACCTTTTGACTAGTGCGTATGATGTTTATTATGTAATGCTGAAAGGACAGGCATTCGGACAGTTCCAGGTGCCTAAAACCCTTACTGTTTCGGATAAAACATCTCCTTATTATGGGAAAGTCATTGTAAACGCAAATGGTCTTCCTCAGGTCTCATCAACCGAATTTACCACTATTGGTTCATCAACTCCGGACTTTACAATGGGCTTTACTTCTACATGGAAGTATAAGACATTGACTTTAAGTGTTGTGTTGGATTATCGCCAGGGTGGTTATTTCTACAGCAACACTGCTCGTATGCTTGACTGGAACGGTAATGGCACCAACACTATGTTTAATGCTCGCCAACCTTTCTTGGTTCCTAACTCGGTAAAACAGCTTTCTTCAGGTGGATATGCAGAGAACGATATTCCAATTATGACTACAAGTGTTAATAATTATTGGAACTATTCTACAAATAACAAAGGTTTGGAAAGCAATTGTGTGCTTCCTAAAACTTATGTAAAAGTGAGAGAAGTAACTCTGACATATGCAATGCCTAAAAAATGGTTTGCAAAAACACCTATCAAAGACGCTCAGATTAGTCTGATTGGAAGAAATCTTTTAATGTGGACTCCGGCTAAAAATAATTTTGTTGATCCCGATCAGTCAAACTATGGTAACGACGTACTGTCGAACTTTGGAGAATTTTCATCAGCTCCAACAGTCCGTAACCTTGGCGCGTCATTAAAACTTAATTTCTAACAGTATAAGAAGGGAATCTTTATAAATCTTCCTTTCTGTAACATAAAAACAGATCAATATGAAAAAAATTATAAACTATTGCCTGGGGTTATTTTTGCTGGCCTTCGTGCTTTCGGCTTGCACAAATTATCTGGATATTAATAGTGATCCAAATTACCCGGCTTCAGCAAGCACCCCTCTTTTGTTATCATCCGGTACAACCTGGTCTGCTTCCATTTTGGGTTGTGATATTCAATTGGTGGGAGCCTATTGGGCACAACATTATTCTCAAAACAATACTTCTCAACAGTACAATACTATTGATCAGTATAATTTGTCTAACAGTAGTACCTATTTTACACGCTACTGGTCTTCAATTTATACGGGAGCATTACCGGATCTTAAACTTGTGATATCACAATCAGAAGCTGCCGGCACATGGAATTATTGGATGGCGGCGAAAGTGATGACTGCATTTGATTTTAATATGCTCGTAAGTCTTTTTGAGAAAATTCCTTTTACGGAGGCTTTACAAGGGAGTGATAATTTGACTCCAAAATTCGACGAAAGCAAAGCTGTTGATGCAGGGATAATCGCGCTGTTAGATGCTGCTATCGCAAAGAAAACTGATGCTTCAGCACAAGTGAGCATGGGTTCAAAAGATATGGTTTTTGCCGGCAATATTACAAAATGGGTTCAGTTTGCAAAAACTTTGAAGCTGAAAATCCTGATGCGTGATTTTACTACTAATCAGGCAGCAATTCAAGCTTTGCTTACAGAAGGTGATTTATTAACTTCTGATGCTAAAATGACAAATTTCACTGATCAGGAAAATAAATCGAACCCTTTGTTTGAAAATGACCGTCGTAAATTGAATACTACCACCAATATCCGTGCTAGTGCGACCTTGGTTCAATTCCTAAAGGCAAACAATGACCCGCGTATTGCAGCATTTGCAGAACCTACCACCCAAATGTTTCAGGTTGGTGCAACTGCAGCAGCGGATAAAATCATAGATGTCCCAGCCAATCAGAAACCTTATTACAGAGGTTTGGATCAGGGAACCTATGGAATTACAACATTTAGCTCAAATGTCTTTCCTACATCTGTGCATTCAAGAGCAGTGTTGGCCGCAACAGACCCGGTTTATTTTATGTCAGCAGCAGAAAGTTATTTCCTTCAGGCAGAAGCTTGGGCACGAATTGGAGATTCAGGAAAGGCTAAAACAGCTTAT
>JAUZOF010000386.1 GCA_030706585.1 Bacteroidota bacterium | reverse complement strand
TGTCTGGTGCTGGCGACATTGGGATTGCCGTATCGTTGGTTCGGATACATTCTGGAAAAAATGTTGTTGGGATTGGATAACCTGACGCGATATTTTGCGGAATATTCATTTGCACAAGTCCGGGATTTGAATCCCTCGTTAGCTCAAATTATTTGCTATTACCTGATTATCACGTTCGTAGTTGCGTTTATTTATAAGAAACGGTTTTGGACACTGGCAGCCGGTCTGTGCGTTATTCTGGCCTTGCAAGGATTTATCGGCTATTGTGATTATCAAAAGAATCATAGACATGAAATACTGGTGTATAACCAGCTTGGAGAAACTATTCTTGAATGCAGCGATTCTGGCAAAAGCAAGATTTACGGGAAAGACAAACAGTATGTTTGGGTTGAAGGAAAAAGAGTGATTCTTCTGAGTGAAGACATCCGGCATACGCAAACAAGAATCCCTTTGAAAGGCGACATCATCATCCTGTCAAAGGGATTCAAAGGGAATATTACCGATTTACAGAAGCTCTACCGGTTCAAATCGCTGGTCTTGAGCACAAACATGAGCCGATATTATGCCGATAGAATCGAATCGGACTGTACTACTCAAAATATTTACTGTCACAATGTTGGTAAACAAGGTGCATTTATCTATCCTTTATCAAATTAGCGCTTGAAGACTTTTATAGGTTCAAGTGCAACCTCTTTGCTATCAAACAACCTCAACAGATACATTCCGCTGCTCAACCCTGACATTGAAATCGTATTTCCGGACAAACGACCGGATTGGATCACTCTTCCACTAACGTCTACTAATTTATACTTCACGAATCTTCCCGCAAAGCCTGAAACAACAAGATATTCAGATGTCGGATTTGGGAAAATACCAATTTTTTCTTCGTTGATTTCTTCATTCATCACAAGTCCTTTTCCTGACAAATAAAGGAAAACAATCCATTTGGCTACATTCGGATTGAAAAGGCCGACTGATGGCGGATACAGATAAATCGCAGCCTGATAAGGATGATTTGAAAATGCACGGGTAATCAACAGTGTGTCAATGGCATGCCAGGCAGGAATTGCTTTTTTGATAAAAGATGAATCAACGGTTATTTTTCCATCCATATCATACAAGGTGACATTGACAGGCATCGGAATGACACGTTGTGACAGACCTGGTGAAAGGTATGGAAAATCAGTTGTAAAATTCTTCGGATAAAAAATTTGACCGGTTCCCATCCAGATGATGGTGGCGTAAAAGATTGTATCTGACGTAGGTTTTAACTGGAAAGTGATACTACCAAAATCGCCGGGAGAATGGAAGTCTGTAACAAACGGAAGTGTCGTGTTATCACAATCTTTACAGTTGTATTCCGACAAGTTTCCGCCTTCAAACACATAAGAGTTATAGTCAACCTTTAAGGTGGCCACAACAACGTGCTGGCTAAAAAGTTGCATAAATCCAGCCAGCAACAGAACGAAAAGAATAACACTTGTTCTCATAGCTTACTGATTTATATTTACCTTATAATAAAACAAATAGCTATGCGGATTGGTTGCTATCAGCCTGTCACCTTATAGATTATTAATCTACCTGAACCATGAACCTCAATAGTAAATGAATCTCCCAATGATTCATTCAGGGTTCCCTCCCACCAGAAGGAAAATGAGCGTTTTTCGACCGGATATTTCAATCCTTTCGTGGAAATAAGACAATCGGGAGTTAATAAGAAAATGGAGACTTGTTGACCGGGAAAGGATTGCAGTTCAGTCGTTTGATTGATGGCGGTAAATGTGCCATAATCAGAGACCATTTCTACCGAATCAAAGAGTTCAGCATATTGTGATAATAACGCGATATTACCCAAAGTATGGTCTTCGCGCAAACCGGTTGCTCCTACAATCAAAACGTTCTTTACCTCTTTAGAAACAGCAAACCGAACCGCTTTAGTCAGGTCATTGGTATCCTGCTCAGGGACGTGAATCAGCCGGTCGGCGTATTGCAACTTGAAGCGCTCTTCCAAACTATCCAGGTCTCCTACTATATAATTGGGCGAGAAACCATTTGCCAACACTTTTCGTGTCGCACCATCACAACAGATTACCATTCCGGCATCGCGAATCAGGTCAAGCACCATTTCACTTTGCGGGAAAAGACCGTCAGCTACAATGACTGCTTCGTATTTTGATAAAATCCTATTCATTAACATCATTCATAACAGGCTTATATTCAGTCTTCCATTTAAGATACCCAACAATTGAGAGAACGCCATATACCAGGAAAAGAAAAGCGGTAGGATAAAGTCCCCGATAAGTAAAAAGGCCTACAGAAAATACATTTACCACAATCCAAACCAACCACTGTTCAAGATACTTCTTTGCCAGCATCCAGGTCGCAATCAGACTCAGTGCCGTAGGAAAAGCATCACCATAAGGAACAGGAGAATCAGTGTACAGGTGCAACACACTTGCAATTACAAGATATGATACAGCCGAAATCAGAAAAAGCAAACCAGCCTGCAACAATCCCACATTCTGATAGGTAATCTCTTCTTCATTTTCAGCACTATTTGTTACATTCCGGCTATTCTGCCACAACCAAAAGCCATATATGCTCATCGCTACATAATAGACATTCAGCACCATATCAGCATAGAGCTTTGAGTGGAAAAATACAATCACAAAAACGAATGAAGAAACAAAACCAATCACCCACATTGAGGTACGCTGTCGAATCTCCAGAAAAATATAGAGTAGTCCGGTGAGGACACCGAACCACTCTAACCAGTTATTTGGGATGTAATCTAACATTAAAACTTAAGGGTTACATTTGCCAATACATTGGTACCTGCCTGAGGGAAGTATCCATCAGAAGCATAACGAACACCATCATAATAATAGGAATATACCCAGGCATTACTTTCGTATTTGACATTGAAAATATTATTCACTAAAATACTGAATCCTAACTCTTTTACCGCTTTCGGATTAAGTACATAACCAACACGCAAATTATTTACGAAATAGGCATTCAGAGACCGATCATTATTTCCCGTATTGTCTATGTATTGTTTTCCCACATAGTTTGACATCAGGCCTGCACTCCACTTCCGGTAATCAGCACTAATAATGCTTGCAGCGGTTAGATTTGGAGAGAAAGCAATCGGTGTTGTTCCCAGGAAATGCTCTTCTTGCTTAAGAGACGTCCAATTTGCATCAAAGTTATCCACATACTCGGTGAAATTCTTTATCCGGTTTTGGCTCAAGGTCGCATTTCCGGTCCATTTCAGCCAATCGGTAATCTTCACACCGGCCATTAATTCTATACCGGCACGATAACTCTCGGGGATATTGGTTGTTAAGGCTTCTCCCACCGCGTTGATTTGTCCGTTCAAAATTAGCTGATTTTTGTAATCCATGAAATAGAGATTAGCCCCGACAGTAAATGTTTTATTGGCAAAAGTATAACCAGCCTCATAATCAATCAATCGTTCCGAGGTGGGTTCAATGCTGTTTACCGCATCGGTAAAGTTATTGCGGGTAGGCTCGCGGTGCGCTACCGACACAGAGGCATACGCTTGGCTATTTTTATCAATTTGGTAAAATAATCCGGCCTTTGGATTGAAGAAGTTGAACTGCTTGTGAATATCCAACGGTTGCAAAGCATAAATATTCCAGTCAAATTTATCATTCGTTCCTTTGATCGTATAATCTATATATCGATATTGCAGGTCGGCATATGCACTCAATTCCTTAGTCAACTGGTAATTTGCTTTTACATATAGATTGGCATCGTACTTATCACCTTTACTACGGTAAAATTCCTGACCATAGTTATAATTAGGATCCACAGTGAAATAATCCTTAACCCACATATTTTTCCCAAAACTATATCCCACGTAACGATTTGCGCCACCTCCAAATGTGGCATCCAACTTGTTCATTTTATAGTTTAAAGAGAAAACCACTCCCCCGAAATCATTATCAAGCCATTTTTGTTGAATACGATCTCGAATTGAGACTATTTTCCCGTTATACTCAAAAGACTTCAATCCATAACACTCCAATATTTTCCCAAGGCTACTTTCAGATACCGAATCTTTATACTCCTCATAATATCCTTTCCCCTTAATTAAAAACAATGCAGCATTCAGGCTCAAATTTGGATTAATCACATGTGATAGAATCAGTTTGTAATGATTTTGGGTATAATTATCGGTTTGATTTTTATAATACAAAGGATTTCCTGAAGCATCGGTACCCATATAACCGCTTGGGTTGTAAGTACGGTGAGTCGTCAAAGAATCTTTCGGAACACCGTTCCAGGCATGGTAAGTATGCTCTGTTCCTCCGAAAGTAATAAATTTCAGCACTGTATTTTTACTGAAGTAACCACCCTGACCAAAGTAAGATTGCATATTGCTCGTAGCCCGGTCAATGTAGCCATCGGAATGAATATTGGAAAAACGGCCTTCGAATGCCCAATGACCGTTTATCAGTCCGGT
>JAUZOF010000385.1 GCA_030706585.1 Bacteroidota bacterium | reverse complement strand
GTCTGGGTGAAAGTTACTGATATTAAGCTTGATTCTTCTCAAAATAACAAGGCGCAAAATTCTGGTTGCAGCGATCAGAATACGCTTTCTAATGTTGCGTTGAATGACAAAGATGCAAATGTGCGGAAAGTAGCCGTTCAAAAGCTTACAGATCAGAATACACTTTCTCTTGTAGCATTGAATGACAAAGATGTTGATGTCCGGAAACTAGCTGTTGAAAAACTTACTGATCAGAATACGCTTTCTCTTGTTGCTTTGAATGATGAAAATAGTGAAATAAGAAAGATGGCTCTAAAGCGATTGAAGTAAATATTTTTTATCGAACTGCTCTCTTTCGGAATGGGTTTAGTTATGAACCTAACCTTCCACAAACCTGACAGGTCTCCAAGACCTGTCAGGTTTTCCACACCACACACACAACCACAAAATTATAAACATGAAACGAGTAATCTTATTTGCCCTGCTCAGCTTAATGGCATTGGGCAGCCAGGCAAAAGAAAGCGAAGACACGAAGAGTAAGAATGAAAAGAAAGAGAGAACGATTGACCTTTGGGGGCACATCAAGGACTCCTTTACCAAAGTCGGGATATTGGGGACAAAAATCACCCTGATGCGTTCGGACAGCTCGGTAGTAGATACCATGACCGTCAAATATTTTGATTGGGGGCTTAAACTGGATACCTACTACAAGTTTAATATACCTGCCAAGCCGCAAAAGTTTATCATCAGGGCGGAGCATCCCGATTACAAGCCCACCTATGTCGATTACGATATCAAGTATGTCGCGCGAAACGTCTATTTCGATGCACCCTGGCATTTTATGAAAAAGCGGGCCTACCGGATGACCAAGGAGCAGCACGTACTGAATGAGGTAGTGGTGAAAGCCACCAAAATCAAGATGGTATATAAAGGCGATACGGTGGTCTATAATGCCGATGCCTTCAATCTGTCAAAAGGCTCGATGCTGGATGACCTGGTGAAACAGATGCCTGGGGTGGAACTGAAAGACAACGGCGAAATCTACCAGAACGGCAAGAAGGTGGATTACCTGATGCTCAACGGCAAGCAGTTTTTCAAGGGGAAAAACAAGGTGATGCTCGAGAATCTCCCTTATTACACGGTGAAGAACGTACAGTTTTACAACAGAACTACCGATAAGAGTGCATACCTGGGGCATGATGTCGAGAAAAAGGAATTTGTGATGGACGTCAACCTGAAACCCGAATATTCAACAGGTTACACAGTTAATGCCGAGGTTGCCGGAGGAACGAAAGACCGTTACCTTTCACGCCTGTTCGGTCTGCGCTATACCGATAATACCCGCATTTCCCTATATGGAAATATGAATAATGTGAATGAATACAGAAGTCCTGGTAGGGACGGGGACTGGACGCCCACAAATAGTCCCGAAGGTTTAATGGATATCAAAAGAGGAGGGATTGATATTGCATTAGAAGACAAAGAACAGAGATATGCAAACTATTTAAACGGAGAAGTTACCTGGTACAAAGGAGATAATGCCAGTCGAACCTCTTCAGAATCGTTTCTGACTAATGGCAATAGTTATACCCGCTCGGAAAGTAATTCGAAACCTAAATATTTATGGTTGAATGCCTCCAATTATTTTATTCTAAAAAAGCCCTTTTTCGTAAGAATGCAGAACTATATTCAATACGGAAAATTTGACAAGAGCTCTCAGAATCGTTCTGCTACTTTCAATGCAAATCCGGAAAGCTACGGCAGCAACAAGCAGGTGTTGGATTCCGTATTCAGCCCTTCGTTGAGTCAAAGCCTCAGAAATATTACCGTTAACCGCCAATTCGACCAAGCCATAGGAAGCGGGCATCGCACCGAACTTTATAATGAGGTGTCGGCATCCAAAAAGTTGAGCTGGGGCGATGATATTGAAGTCAGCTCCCTTTTCAACTACCGGAACTCCATGAACTCGGTATTTAATTCGTATCAATTGAGCTATTTGCAAAACAATACCTCAGACAATCGAAACAAATACAGTACCACTCCCAACGAAGGTTATGATTTCAATATTCGGGGTGAATACACTTTTCACTTGCTCTCCAAATGGAATTATGTGCTCTATAGCCTCTATACAAAAAGATATTCATCAGACGTCAATTCCCTCTACCGGCTCGACTGGCTCAATGGGTGGGGGAGTGGTAACCGTCACTTATTAGGAGACCTGCCTTCTACACGCGACTCCCTGCTACTTGCCCTCGATGCAAATAACAGCTACAACAAACGCTTTACGGAACAGGGTTACAAAGAGGGATTCCGGGTTTATTATGAGAAAAAGGAGAAAGATAATTACACCTGGTTTAACCTGCATATCCCGATAGACCGCCAGAATAAAGAAATGCACTACCAGCGCAACCAATTAGACACAATGGTTTATCACAGAGACTGGGTTTTCGAACCGGATATGACCTTAATCCTGAGAACGCATAAATCTACCCGGAATTATGAGTTCAATTATAACAGTGAAACCATTATACCGGATCTGGTGAGGTTGGTAAATATTCGTGACGATTCCAATCCCCTTGCCGTGTCACTGGGAAATCCGAATCTGAAGAGTACCATCAAACAGAACTTCAAATTTTCTTACTCAGGCAACAATCCGGATAGGCAACGCTTCTTTAATTTTGGATTCAATGCGTCATTGATTAAACGACAAATCGCCAACGGATTTACCTATAATCCGGAAACAGGTGTCTATACCTACCGGCCTGAGAACGTGGATGGCAACTGGTACATGAGTACTTCCGTCGGTTATGGCAGTGCTATCGACAAGGATAAACACTGGAGCTGGGAGACAGAAACTGGCTGGAACTTTAACCGGAACGTGGACCTGACCGCGGTAAGCGGCAGTAACCAGAGCAGCCTCAGTAAGGTAAACAATCACCAGATGCTAGAAAGCTTAAAGTTGAATTATCAGTTTGACGCGTTAAAACTGGGGGTAATTGGGAGGTTACAATGGAACAATGCCACCAGTCAGCGGGAGAATTTCCAGACCATCAATGCCTGCGATTTCAGCTACGGCATGACCGGGGAGTACAAACTCTTCAAGGAGATTGAATTGGCTACGGATATCAAGATGTACAGCCGTCGCGGATATGGTGACCCTTTCATGAATACCAACAACCTCGTCTGGAACGCATCCATCGGCCACGCTTTCCTCAAAGGCAAGGTAATGACCCGTCTGGAGGGCTTCGACCTCTTGCACCAGCTTTCCAACGTGCAATATGTTGTAAACGGGCAAGGCAAAACCGAGACCTGGCGAAACACCATCCCCAGCTATGTGATGTTGCACCTGAGTTACCGGTTTAGTTACAATCCGAAGAAGAAATAGGAATTCTTTCTTCTGGCGCGGGTTTAGCGAAAGCGTAACCCGTGCCCAAAATATAGACAGCTTGTAGCTGTCATCAACTGAAAACCATCCCTAACAGGTTTTCGAAATCTGTTAGGTCTTACCTAAATGTAACTCTTTTACCAATAAATAGAAAGTACAAATATCATTTCAAAAATGAATCTAATTGTCCGACTATGAAAACGAAAAAGCTTTTATTATCATTACTTACAACATGGGTGGTAGTGACTGGCCTTTCAGCCAAAAATACCATTGTTACTTTTCGAAGTAATAAAGAAATAACAGTAAGGGTCAATAAGCCAATCGATGGGGTTTATAATTTCTATTATAACACTGATCGTATGGATTTAAAACCCAATATCAGTATAGGCTATGAGTTGGACATACACGATTGCTGTTCTATACGATGTGAATTGTCAAGTGGTTTGTTTTTCTATGTCTTATTACAGGAAGGGGATCATCTTGAAATTTCCAATATGGGCAATCAGATTATATTTAAGGGGGATAATGCAGCCGGAAACCAATATTTATTTGAGAATTACTGTATGAAAGGATTAGGAGAGTATTTTCCTAAAGTGGATTCAATCTTTAAGAAGAACATTTCGAATAAAGTAGACTACAATGCGATAAGTAAGACTTTTCATCAGTATATAGTGCCATCCTATACAAAAGATATAGAAGCCCTACAAAAGGAAAAGAAAATAACATCTGCATTTGCTTCAGACATGTTGCAAAATTTATATTTCGCTTATAGTAGTATTTACTTCTATCATTATCAGAAATTATACAGTGGTAAATTTATTAATTACAAACCGTCTGTTTTAGATTCGACTCAAATCGTTAATGAGATTGATCGGTTATATTCCCTAACCCAATGGAAAGTAAATCCATTAAAGTGTTACTATGCGTCAATGGAAAATTATTATAGCTTCAAATATAGATCGTTGGATCAAATGTCAAAAAATAAATTGTTAGCTGGTCATGATAAAGAAACATTTGGAGAATATGCCGGGTATTTGTTGGCTCCTGATACTTTACAATCCGCACTATTCGGTAGCCTTTTGATTTCTAATTTGCAAAATAAGGAAACTTATTTTGATCAGGAATTAATGTTGAAAT